>USIY01000038.1 GCA_900554845.1 uncultured Bacteroidales bacterium
TGCCGCACCTTATTGGTCTGCAAATGGCCTATAAAATGCCATTCCACATCAGAAGGCATTTCCGGCAACTTGGCCGCAAGCTCCTGCACACGGCTCTCTCCAAAACGCCGTTGACCAGCCGCATAGGCCTCAAGAAGTTTCTCCACAGGGTGAAACTTGGATACCGCCACAAGACGCACTCCCTGCGGAAGCTCTTTGTTTATATTTTCAATATTTGATGATATAAGCCCCATTTACTCTTTGCCGCCCAAATTGGCCGGATATACATCCATTATCAAAGTCTCCGCCACGGAACCTATCTCATAATCGGCCATCGTACCTTCCATTCCCTCTTTGAAATTGGAGACGGCACTGTCAAAATCAAACGCCTGGACCAATATCTGGCTCGTTGTTTTCTTCTCTACGCCGCTCTTCTCGTCAAGCGTGATGAAATTCACCTTCACCATGTACCAACGGTCACCACCTTCCTTAAAGAATACTTCCGATATCTTGGTCTTCTTCACCGACGACAGAGAATAGTCCCCGCTGATGAAAGGTTTCATCTCCTCCATGATGCGAGCCTCGGCTTCTGTAAAAGTCAAGGCATCCACCAAGTAAGGCTCATTTGCTTTCTTGACTTGGCCGTTCTCGGTCATTTTATCATACCTTACCTTACATTCAAACCACAATGCCATAATATTATACTGGGTTATGTCTTTTAATCAGTTTTGTGTATATGTCGAAATGACTTTGTCAGGGCGGAACTCTCCGCAATGCAAAATTAAGCAATTATTTCTACTTTAACAACCGCTTGGTTTGCTTTAATTGTAAAAATGTGTTAACTTTGCCTTGAACGCGACATACCGTGAGGTGTCTCTGCGTTTATTATCACAAACAACCCAATTATTCCACAAGTAGCTGAAAGGAATGACATCAACGTATAAATCCCTGTTTCTAACATTCTTCAAGATCGGGGCCTTCACATTCGGCGGAGGATGGGCCATGATCTCGATAATCGAACGGGAAATAGTCGACAAACATCATTGGATAGAGCGTGACGAGTTTCTGGACCTTCTGGCAATCACACAGTCGCTGCCTGGAATCCTCGCCGTCAACATAGCCACGGCGATCGGCGACAAAATCAAAGGCACCCGCGGCGCGGTCGTGGCTTCGCTCGGCACAATACTCCCCTCTTTCTTTATAATTCTTGCCTTCGCAATATTCCTCACTCCCGAGACAATCAAAAACAACAGGGTGATATCCTCCGTGTTCATGGGAATACGGCCTTGTGTCGTGGCACTGATAATAGCCCCCGTGATATCCTCGGCAAAAGCTGCGAAGCTCAAATGGAAGACCGTCTGGATTCCATTCTTGGTGGCCCTCATGATCTCGCTCGACATGGGCGTGGTTTCCTCGCCGATCCTGTATATTGTCCTGGGAGGCCTGTTCGGATTCCTGATATGGTGGATACCAAGAAAACACAATAAACTCGGAAACAAATCCTGAACGTCATGTCAATATACTGGAAACTTATCTGGGCCTATATAAAGATAGGCATTTTCGGATTTGGCGGGGGCTACGCCATGCTTTCTCTTGTGGAGCGGTCCGTCGTTGACCCGGGATGGATTTCCGAACAGATGTTCACCGACATCGTGGCGATCTCGCAGATGACACCCGGGCCCATCGGCATCAATTCAGCCACCTACATAGGATATGTGGCCCCGGGAACGGTCAATCCTGAATTGTCGGGATTTTACTGGGGAATTCTCGGTTCTGTCCTCTGTACGCTTGCAGTCACTGTTCCCTCGTTCATAATGGTACTTAAAGCCGCTCATTTCGTCCGGAAGCATCAGGAATCCGGCACCATCAAAGCCATATTCTCCGGATTGCGCCCTGTTGTGGTGGGATTGATCGCATCGGCGGCAATAATGCTTATGAATGCCGCCAATTTCAATCCGAATCACATCGACTGGCAGTTATGGGTCAATATCGGTATATGCGCGGCGGCCTTCTGCCTGGCATGGTTCCCTATTAAATGGCGCGGCAAGAAAATAAAACTGCATCCTATATTCATTATCATTCTCGCCGGGATAGCCGGTTTTATACTATATTACTGATGAATTACGAAGAAAAACTTTCATGGTTGTTCCGACAATTGCCGATGTTTTCCAGAATCGGTGCGGCGGCGTATAAGCCGGGGCTGGAAAGATCTTTGGCTTTGGCCGAACATTTCGGGAACCCGCAAAACGCATGGAGATCCATCCATGTTGCGGGCACAAACGGCAAAGGTTCGGTTTCGCATTTATTGGCCGCTACATTGCAGAACAACGGATATAAAGTGGGTCTTTACACCAGTCCGCATCTGGTGGATTTCCGTGAACGCATGCGTATAAACGGAGAAATGATCCCAAAGGAAAAAGTGGAGAAGTTCATCGACGAATGGCGTGCGGTATCAGATTCGTATCCCGACAGGCCGTCATTCTTCGAACTTACCATGATGATGGCTTTCAAATGGTTCGCAGATGAAAAAATAGATATAGCCGTGATCGAAGTCGGGATGGGGGGTCGTCTCGACTCAACCAATATAATTACCCCGCTGATGAGCGTCATCACCAACATATCATGGGACCACTCACAATTCTTGGGCGACACTCTCGGGAAGATCGCCGGAGAAAAGGCTGGCATAATGAAAGCCGGCGTACCCGTAGTGATCGGTGAGGCCGAAGGGGAAGTCCGCGATGTTTTCCGGAACCATGCGGAAAAAGCAGGGGCTCCTCTCATCGAAGCATACGGTCTTATAGATTCCGAAGCCAATGCCCGTCTTGAAGCAATCTGCACCTTAAAGGGTGATTATCAACACTATAATCTCAACACATTCCGTGTGGCCGTGCAGACCTTGCAGAGCATCATCGGCCCTCTCGACTCCTACAAAACCGAACAGGCCGTCGGCAATGTCACTGAGCTCACCGGACTGCGGGGAAGGTGGGAAGTTCTTTCCCAAACCCCGCTGACAATATGCGACACCGGGCATAACGAAGCCGGAATCCGCAGTAATATGGCACAGTTGAAACGCCTTATGGACAAGAGTGAAAAAGCCTGTCTGCATATGGTCGTGGGGTTCGTAGCCGACAAGGATCTGGACCATATCCTTCCTCTCTTTCCTTCAGGCGCCAAATACTATCTGACTCAGGCACAGATCCCCCGCGCTCTGAATGTCTTGGAATTTAAGAAAAAGGGGGACGCCTTAGGATGGAACTCCGATGTTTACCCCACGGTCAAAGAAGCTTTCACGGCCGCCAAAGTGCAAGCTACGTCTGATGACATAATCTTCATAGGAGGTTCTACATTTATTGTAGCCGATCTGCTCGCAGCCCTTGACAAACAATAATTTTCTCTGCGGCTTTCCTAACCAATAAAAAAGCGGGTCCCTCAGGACTCGCTTTTTGTATCGGTTTCTTCATTATCCACTTGCTGTTGAGGCTTCCTCCGTGGGGGCCTCTTTTTCTGTACAGGTTTATCCGAATTATCAGGCGTGGACGGCACATTGTCTGTCTCTACAATCATAGGCAGATTGCGTCGGATTTCCTTAGTCTCAGGTTTGGTCTCCGGCCTTGTTTCGGTTTTAGGCTGTGCCGGTTCCTTTTTCTTAGGTTGCTCCTTAGGCTTTTGCTGAGAATCCCCCTTTTGCCGAGGCTGTTCTTTATCCTTTTGCTTAGCGCCATCCTTGGGCTGAGGTTGAGTCGGCTCCTTCTCTTTATGCTGAGGTTGAGTCGGCTCCTTCTCTTTATGCTGAGGTTGCGCCTCCTTTGACTTGGGTTGTTCTTTCGGCTTCTGCTTCTCCTTTTGCGGCTTGGGGCGCGGCTTTGCCTTTTCATCTTCGGCATCGACTCCGTTTCGGGTCTCCACCTTCTGATTGTTTTTGGTCTGGCTGGAATTCATGTCGCTCTCTTCCTTCAGGTCGATTTCGTTCTTATCCTGATCGAACACACGGTACTGCAGGAAAGCCAACGACTCATCGGCCACGACTTTAACTCCGCGACCGTATTTGCGACGCCATTTGGAGTACAGGGAGAAGATTCCTTTCTTAATGTACGCTTCCACATAAGGGTGGATATACATTGTAAATTTCTTGATTTTCAAACTGTCCGTCAGATACTGGATCTTCTCTTCAAGCTTGTCGGTGAACAACAACGAAGCCTGCACGTGACCCTTTCCATAACAGGAGGGACAACTTTCCTGAGTCACAATGTCCAAAGCCGGACGCACACGCTGACGCGTGATCTGCATAAGTCCGAACTTAGATAGCGGCAGGATGTTGTGGCGCGCGCGGTCGTTGGACATAACCTCACGCATATGGTCGTACAAGGCCTGACGATGCTCTTGCTTCGCCATGTCTATGTAATCCACGACTATAATTCCGCCCATATCCCGGAGACGCAACTGACGTGCTATTTCATCCGCGGCCTTCAAGTTGACATCCAATGCGTTCGACTCCTGATCGGGACACGCTTTGCTGCGGTTGCCGGAATTAACGTCGATGACATGCAACGCTTCCGTGCTTTCTATTATCAGATAAGCTCCGCTACGGAAAGACACCGTCTTGCCGAAACTGCTCTTGATCTGCCGGGTAATGTTGTAATGGTCGAAAATAGGAATGTCCTTGTCGTACAGTTTTACAATATCGTCCTTCTCGGGAGCGATCAGCGAAACGTACTTTTTGATCTGGTCGTACGACTCTTTGTCGTTCACATGGATATCCTCGAAACTGGGGGCAAACAGATCGCGTATCATACTCAGCATTCGGGAATCCTCCTGATATACCAGTGCGGGAGCCTTTGCCCTCTGCATTTTTGTTATGGCGTCTTCCCAGCTTTTCACCAGCGTACGCATCTCGTTGTTGAGCTCGGCGACACGCTTGTTCTCGGCCGATGTACGCACTATGACGCTGAATCCCTTGGGCTTGATACTGCTGATCAACTGGCGGAGACGGATTTTTTCCTCCGTGCTCTTGATTTTCTGAGAGATGGAGATTTTGTCACCGAACGGCATCAACACCATGAAACGTCCCGTCAGCGATATTTCGGTGGTGAGGCGCGGTCCCTTGGTGGATATAGGTTCCTTAGCTATCTGCACCAATATCTGGTCGCCGGGCTTGAGCACATCCTGAATGGTCCCCTGTTTGGGGATGTCTGGATCGAACTTGAATTTCGCCAGGTTCGGGATCTTTTTTTTGTCGGACAGCGCTTCCCGGATATATTTCGTGTAAGTACTGTACTGAGGTCCCAGGTCAAGATAATGAAGAAAAGCGTCTTTTTCGTAACCCACATCCACGAATGCGGCGTTAAGGCCCGGCATAATCTTCTTCACTTTGGCCAGATATAGATCGCCTACGGCGTAAGCTATATTACGGTTCTCTTTCTGAAGCGAGACAAGCCGGGAATCCTCAAGAAGGGCTATCGACACCTCCTCGCGGTTCACATCTACTACTAATTCGCTTTTCATTAATTAAGATTTTGAAGCCTGATCGGCTTCTTTTGGATTTAAGCAGTCGATTCTGAAACTACTTGTGTACATAAATTCTAAAAAGAACAGAACGAACCCCATCCCCGTGCGGGGAGGGGTTGCGTTTGTTCTTTATTTGCGAAGAATTGTTCCGCAATCGTCCGCGAAGCCTGTTTACTTCTTCTTATGACGATTCTTTCTCAGTCTCTTCTTGCGCTTGTGAGTCGCCATCTTGTGGCCTTTTCTCTTTTTTCCGCTTGGCATTGTTTTAAATTTTTTGTTATCTGGGTTTATCTTTGCAATATATCTACCTCAAATATCTTACAGTGGGGAATCACTTCGAGACAGAACCTTCACGAACATCATCCAAAAACACCTTGGAGGGCTTGAAGGTAGGCACCTTGTGCTCCGGAATCTTGATGGCGGTGTTCTTGGAGATATTACGTGCGGTCTTCTCCTTACGGGTTTTAACAACGAAACTGCCGAAACCACGGAGGAACACATCATTGCCTTCCGACATACTGTCTTTTACAACAGTCATAAACTCCTCTACCACGGTCAATACTGCAGCCTTCTCCAGTCCCGTCTTGCGCGAAATCTCGGTTACGATATCTGCTTTTGTCATTGTTTATGAAATTTTATATGTTTATTTCCTTTATATCAACAAGAAAATATTGTCGATCTTGCAATAATTCTTCTTATTGATTTATTATCAGCATTTTAAAGCATCCAAACTGACATTTGGACGCATTTTTCCGGTTTTGCACTGCAAATATCGGAAAAATTTTTCAATTAACTGTAATTTAACGGCTTTTTTTGTTGATTTTTATCCAAATTATCCCCTTGGCATTTCAATTCTGCATTCGTCGGCACTTCCGAGACGCCCCCTCAATTCTTCCTCCAGGTCCTTTGGAAACTCAATCTCCAGCCCGCACATATTGTCGAATGTCTGCGACAGAATACTGATCTCCGGATGCTTCACGATCTTCATCACGCCGTTTACTTTTGCATACGGCACTTCTATACGCATCCTTGTCATCTGCCTTTTCTCTATTTTTCCGGCCTCTTCCAAAGCAAGCCGCGCGGCCTCGCGGTAAGCCGCTATCAATCCCGATGTCCCCAGTTTTATCCCCCCGAAATAGCGCACCACTATCACCAGGACGTCCGTCAATTCCATACTGTTGATCTGACCGAGTATCGGTTTTCCAGCAGTCCCCGACGGTTCTCCGTTATCGTTCAGCTGCCATTCCTTCCGGTCGGCGCCAAGCATATACGCCCAGCATACATGGCGAGCGTCATGATATTTGTTTTGGTAATCCTTCACCGTCTGCCTGCATTCCTCGGCTGTGGACACAGGCAGAGCGAACGACAGGAACCGACTCATCTTCTCCTTATATTGAGATGAGCCGGCTCCTGCTATCGTGTAATATTTATCCATTTATATAATCAACCGAAAAAATTCTCGAGCGATTCCTTGCCGTTGGGATAATACAACATACCGTTGGCCACATTTGCCATGGCCTGCTCGCCCAATGTGGCAGTGACGATCGCCAGCGCCCAAAACAACGCGCTCGACGGTCCGTTGCCAAGCACGAATTTGTCATCCACCACCACACGACGGTCAAGATAAGTAGCCCCGGCCATCATTTTCTCAAAACCGGGATAACATGTAGCCTTGCGCCCCTTCAAGAGACCCATACGGCCAAGCACAACACCCGGCGACGCACAGATTGCGGCTATCCGGCCGGAGGCGGAAGCATACTGCTCCTCCAACAATTTGCGCAACGGCTCGCAATCGTACAGATTCTCGGCTCCCGGAAGGCCTCCGGGCAAGATAATCCATGCGGCTCCCCGGAAGTTGGTGTCTTCCATCAATACGTCAGCTGTTACCGTGATTCCATGCGCGCCAGTGACCTGCAACGCCCTCGTGATCGATACTGTCTTCACCGGTATGCCGGCTCTTCTCAGAACGTCCACCGGTGTCAGGGCTTCCACTTCCTCAAAGCCCTCCGCTAAAAATACATACGCCTCTTTCATAGCTGCAATTATGTTATGAACCGGACTCGGAGCATGATTGACGTTTTGTCTTCACATACCCTTTTATCCTCGGTTAAATTAATGTTACGCCGGATAAGGTTTCGACTCCGGCCTTATTGTGTTGTATGTTATTATTATTTCCCAAAGTTAACACATATTTTGCACATTGCAAAATTTTACAGGTCAATTGCCACCTATATGGCTGTAAATATCGGACTACAATGTTATTTCATCAGCATTTTGTCGAATTGCTCGCTGGTCCAAATCGTGGAATCAGCCAGCACAAGCATCACCGGAAGACGCAATGACTTGCTGAGTCTTTGCGCCGTAGCGCTCCCTGTGGCCATAAAAGATGTGGCCAAGGCATCGGCATCCATACAAGTCCGCGCTATTACCGTGGCACTGATCACATCGGTCTGCACGGGTCTCCCGGTTTTGGCCGATATGGTATGTCCGTAGGTCGCGCCGTCTGTTCCGGAAAGGAAGTTGCGGTAATTACCGGAAGTGGCCATCCCAAGATCGGTAAACTCCACAATACATGCGGGGTCATGGACTATAGTGTTCCTCTGGAACACCGGTTTGTCCACACCCACTTTCCATTTACTCCCGCTCGGACTCTTGCCTTTGGCGGCCACTTCTCCACCTATCTCCACAAGCCAATCGGAAACACCGTTGCCACTAAGCATCTCGCCAACGCGGTCGCAGCCATAACCTTTGGCAATAGCTGAAAAATTAAATTCTATACGAGGATCGTCCTTCACCAACGCATCCATTCGCAAATGGGTTTTGTTCAGTCCCACAAACGCCATCAGTGAATCCACTCGCGCCGTATCGGCGGTCGCCTTATGTCCCCGTCCGAACCCCCACGCCTTGATCAAAGGCTCAAGTGTAGGATCGAATGCACCGTCAGTAACCCTGTATATCTTCTGTGACGATGTGTACACCTTGATGAAATCATAATTGACCGGTGTCGAATCCTGTCGGTTCACAACGCTGACAAGAGATTTGTCGTCAAATACATTAAGCGATTTGCCTACATTCTCAAGCACACGGAGCACGGAATCTTTCAATTCAGGCGACCCCTTGTAAGTGATGTGGTATTCAGTATTCCATATCATTCCCTCGGCTTGTTGCCAGTCATCCTCCGTCCCGGATCCGCATCCGGACATCAACACTGTTGACAACAGCATTCCTATATAGGTCAATTTTTTCATCATATGCAGATGTATATTCAACAAGATTCTAATGTATGAGTTTCGGTGCCTGGAAATAAAGGCCGAAGTTTATGCCGAAATTCCAGTTTTTCTTAGGTGAAGAAAGATAATTGGCATACACACTAAGACTTGCAAACGGGAAATTATATACCGCGGCGACCTCCCCAATAAACTCCACCTTATGGAACCAATCCCCGTATTCCGTAACATTCAACCCGAGATTCTTCAGATTGCGAATTTTTGAATATGCGTAAAAGTCGCCCCTAATCTGGAAATTGCGGAATGGTGTCCACATGGGTATCAATCCGGCGGCTACATAATTGTCCGAACGGAATGCCTCGTTGAAATAATTCTTAGTGGAAGGCGTGGGCCCGAATTCTACGGAATGCACCAGAGTGGCGGTATAATTCTGGTTCAATTTTCTATAGGTCACCAGCCCGTTGGTCATCACTCCCAGCTGAATGTTCCTGTTCAATTCAAAGAACTGTTTATAGTATATCCACAAAGCGCCCCACCACGTGTGGTTGAACTTCCCCGCGGCTTTGCCTTCAGGGCGCCATCGCGACTGTTCATATGCACCTCTGAATTCAAAATCCCAGTTCACTCCCGAGCTGGGATACATATCGTCGTCCAACGTATTTTTCTCGAAACCTGTCCTGAGGACACCAAGCCTATATTGCGTCTTGTCGCGTTTCCTACCGGTGTATGATCCGTTGGCGTCAGGATAGTATTGGTCCGCCATATATCCCCATGCCGCCGAGACCCAGCCTTTCACCTTGCGGCTCGCGGCCCACACCAGACTTCCGCGGAGATAATTCACGTCCTCCGTGATGAATGCCGGCGCGTCGGTCTGGTAAAACAATACTTCGGAATCATAGAACTTCTGTCGGCTTATCGATCCCTCCAGCTGAACCAAAGCGGGCCTGATACTCGGGAACGCGAACCGGACCTGCAATAATCCGGCATAGTAACTTTGTCCTACCCAACCATTGATTGATGCGTCAAGTGAATTCAGCCTCATGGAGTGGAATCCCGCCTTTACAAACAGCATCGAATTGGTGGAGGAGGATATCAGGCCTCCAACGCCTATGCTCCACGGACGTTTGGGACTGGCGTCCAGCAATAATGTGTTGTTGCCCTTCCTCCCGAACTCTGCCTGCGGCACAAGATTGTTGAGAGTGCCGTCGGTCACAGCGCGATAATATGAATCGATTACCGAAGGCATCCCTATTTTCTGGTCCTCGTGATCAGGTTGAAACAGGAAGTGGAGATATTTAGCCTGGCTCCCCGTTATCCCGGTCACAGCCACGGAATCAAATTCAAGTTCGGGAGTCTTGGCGGCAAAAGCCTCTCGGCGCTGCGTCACTTCTTCCAGACTCCGGCGCATCGGCATGCGCTTTTTAATGGAATCCACCATATTCAATCCCGTCCTATAACCGATGTCGTATATCTCTTGGGCCTTGTCGAACTGAAGCACCCCGAAATTAGTGACCGGCACCTGGATCTTCACTCCAATCTTCTTAGGCACACGATAATCATTGTTCTGGATTATCATGTCCTCCAATTGTGAGTAAAGATCTCCCCGAATAGGTACGGAATCTCTTGACGAAACCGAAACGCCGATTATAAAATCGGGTTTAAAATCTTTCCTCATTACATTCACGGGGAAATTGTCGTAGATGCCCCCGTCGTACACCAGCACCCCGTCGATCTTTATTGGCCTGAACACCAGCGGGAAGCTCATGGAGGCGCGTACCGCGTCGCCTAATGAGCCGTCCTTAAGGACAATTTTATGTTTATGATAGACGTCCGATGTGACGCATCTGAACGGCACGAACAGATTGTTGAAATTTTCCTTGCACTGTTCGGAATAAGGGCCGTACAGATTAAGGAATTCTATGTTCATTGGAAGCGGACTTATAAGCGACGTAGGCAGAATCTGGTTCACCACCTTGTCCTTGCTCTCAAAATTAAGGTTCACTTCCAGCCATTTCGGAGTAGGCGCGGGCTGAATGTAATAATAAATCCGTTCCTTGGGGATCACTCCGGTGCTCCAATATGTGAAATCCTTGCTGGTGAACATCTTCATCATTCGTTCGGGTGTCCAGCCGCAAGAATAAAGGCTGCCCACAATGGCGCCCATCGACGTCCCGGTCACGTAATCAATCGGTATATCGTTGTCTTCCAAAGCTTTTATTACGCCTACATGAGCGATTCCCTTGGCCCCTCCACCGCTCAGAACAAGTCCGACAGTGCCCTTTGAGGAGAAGTGTATGGAATCGGCATATGTTTCCGCGCTCTGCTCCGAACGGGCGGACATCGCCGTCATGGACGCGATCAGTACTATCGCAAACGATATGATCCGGGAAGGTGCCAGCTTATTCATAATGGAATCTTTTGCAATATAATCTTCTGCAGAGACCCGTTGATGAACCGGGGTAAGATGTCGGGTCAGGCCTCTGTTCACTAATTAAACGCCAACCTGTACTGATAGGTTTTATATCAGAACGGGAAACGCCTATCTTCTGCGTTTCCCAGAAGATTTCTTTTTAGCTTTGGACGTGGAATGGGCGGTGCCGCTCTTAGACTTGACAGCGCCATGCTTTGCGGGAAGTCGGACGCCCATGGCTTTGAGTCTCGAAACTTGTTCGGCCGCGTCCTCGTAGTTTGTTTCCGCGGCCAATGAATAATATTTCAAAGCCCGGGGAAGATCCTGAGACACCCCGATGCCGTCCTTAAGCATTGAGGCGAACCGATAAGCCCCTTCGACATTACCTCGCTCTGCGGCACGCCAATAATTCTCAGCAGCTATTCTATTGTCCGGCAAAACCCCTTGACCGCTCTGAAAAGCCTTTCCCAACGCCAGTAAAGCCTCCGGGTGTCCGTTTCTGGCAGCCCGTCTGTACCAGTATGTGGCCTCGGCTGCATTGCGGGGAATCCCTTTGCCCAGATCATAAATCAGAGCGAGCTGATACTGCGATTCCATATCGCCGTTTTCCGCCTCGTGACAAATCCTGGCACGCTCCGGGTCGTCAAGAAGACGTCCCCCTTCCGATTTCACAGGGCGCTGGGCCACTGCGTATTTTTTCATATCGAAGGTACTCCTCCCTCCTTCAACCTTCTCGGTTATCTCCGTTTTCTGAACTGCCGGAACCATCACGGCCTCAAGATTTTCCTGCAAATCAGCTATGCTGTCGCGCTGATGCATGTATTGCAGTACAAAGGAACTGGTGATTTCTATATCGTCCCCCGCATTGTGAGTGGTGTCGGCAGGCTCAGTTTCTCCTCTCAACGCCGCCTGCTCCGATTCCGGATAACGCTCCGGATACAATGAATTGGTTATATCTACATATTGGGCGCTCAAACCCGCCGCTGTCAATGACAATAATATTGCTAAAGTGCCTAATCTGCTCATGTGTCGATTTGTACCGGTTTATCCTTTTATGGCCAAGTTGTGATTTATTCGAAAGCAACCAAGAGACACAAGTGGTCGCTTGTCTGTATTCGTAAAGAATACGGCACTCAAATAATGGGCACCGTATTCTTTATATTAAATTTGATTGTTATTCTTCAGTCTTTGGAGTCTCTTCAACAGGGGTTTCTTCCGCTGCTGCCGTGGATTGACCCGCGAGTTCAGGATTGTCCACCATACGGATCTTGAGCTTGATCTCCTCTATCTCATCCTTCAGACGAACGATCTTGCGCTCCAGTTCCTTCACCATAGAATTGCCCGCCGATGACTTCACATTGAAGAATCCGAGATTGTTCTCGTAAGTCAGCAGGTCGTTCTTTCTTGACTCGAGAGCGCGAACCAGCTTGTCACGCTCGGACATCACCTGTTTGTTGTCGTTGCGCATGCGGCCCATACGGTCCTGCCAGTTGTTCATGCGACGGTTGGATTCACGCTCGGTGTAGGTGTTGTAAAGCGTGTCGCATATCTCGCGGTATTCCTTGAAAATGGAATCTTTATATTTGAAAGGCACGAAACCGATCTCGTTCCACTTTGCCTGGAGTTCCTTTACTTTACCTATCACCTCGCGGCGGTCGCCGTCGAGAGGCAATTCCTTTAGTTCGGCAATTATCGCACGTTTGGCGTCGAGATTGCTGTTCTCGTCCTTGCGACGCTCACGGTTCTGACGTTTGCGCTCGTCAAAGAAATAGTTGCACGCGGTGGTGAAACGTGCCCAGACCTCATCGCTCTGCTTGCGCGGAACCGATCCTATGGTCTTCCATTCCGCCTGAAGCTTGACGATCTCGTCGGTGGGATTCTTTATGTCCGTATTGTCCTTAAGAGCCTCCGCACGTTCGCATAGAGCGATCTTCTTGGCCAGATTCTCGCTGAAGCCTTCACGCGTGCGGCGGAAGAACTCTGTTTTTGCCTCGAAGAAATTGTCGCACGCACGACGGAACCTTGTATAAAGAGCTGTGTTTGCCTTTTTGCTTGCATAGCCGTATTCCTTCCATTTCTTCTGCAGCTGAATTATCTGGTCGGTCATCGCGTTCCACTGAGCGAAAGTGGTGTTCTCTGCGGGATTCAGTTCCTCGA
>USIY01000039.1 GCA_900554845.1 uncultured Bacteroidales bacterium
ATATGACGCAGGCCGTGCTCGGCGAAGAGACAATCATTGATCCCCGCTACTACCACACCATCAAGGAGGTGAAGAACGGCGAGGGCCCGCATCCCATCAAAACGCCCAAAGGATGGCTGCATCTCGCCCACGGTGTCCGCGCCTGCGCTTCGGGTCTGCGCTACGTGCTCTATATGTACATGACAAGCCTGGAGAAACCTTGGGAGAAGATCGCGAGCCCCGGCGGATACCTGATGGCGCCCGTTGGAGAGGAGTACATCGGCGACGTGATGAACGTCCTGTTCTCCAACGGATGGATAGCCGACGAGGACGGTAAGGTGTTCATTTACTACGCAAGCTCCGACACGCGCATGCATGTGGCCACTTCCACTGTGGACCAGCTCGTGGACTATTGCATGAACACTCCGCAGGACGGACTTTCCACAGCAAAATCCGTCGAGACTATCAATAAACTTATCGACGGAAACATTCCGTTCATAAAATGATAACATTTACTGACAATAATAACGGATATTCCAAGTAATAAAATGGAGGGTGGTTTGAAAACCCTCCATTTTTAACCTTGATAAAATCATAAGCCATGGCTCTATTGAAAGAAAAAATCGGATACGGTTTCGGCGATATGGCGTCGTCGATGTTCTGGAAAGTCTTCAGTTACTATCTGCCCTTCTTCTATTCGAACGTTTTCGGACTGTCGCTGGTGGACGCGGCGTTTCTGGTGCTGATTACCCGAATCTGGGACGCCGTCTCGGACCCGATGATGGGAATAATAGCCGACCGCACGCATACACGGTGGGGAAAGTACCGTCCATATCTTCTATGGATAGCCGCGCCTTTCTCGATCTGCGGTATTTTGCTGTTCACCACTCCCGACTGGGGATATGCCGCCAAGCTGGTGTGGGCGTACGTGACATATATCCTGATGATGACCGTCTACACCGGCATCAACGTGCCTTACGGCGCTATGCTGGGGGTCCTGACCGACGACCCGAAACAGAAAACCGTATTCTCCTCCTTCCGTATGTTCTTCGCTTACGGCGGTTCGTTCATAGCGCTGGCATTGTGGCAGCCGTTGGTTGATGTCTTCACCAACAAGGGTTACAGCCTCCAGAGTTCATGGCAGGGCGCCATGATCGTCATCGCGATCGCTTGTCTGGTTCTGTTCCTGTGCTGTTTCGCCATGACTCGCGAGAAGATCAAGACCGTCTCCACGGCGTCGGTGGGCAAGGACTTCAAGAGCCTTCTGCGCAACAAGCCGTGGTGGATACTGATCGGCGCCGCCCTTTGCTTCAACCTGTTCAATACGGTGCGCGGTGCTTCCGTGGCTTATTTCTTCGCCGACGTGATCGGCGCCGACGCCAACATCGTGCTGTTCGGACTGAGCCTGTTGTTCTACGCCGGTATATTCCTGAGCATCGGCGAGGTGGCGAACATGGTCGGAGTGGCGCTGTGCGTCCCGATCGCCAACACTCTGGGCAAAAAGACCACTTTCATGCTTGTGAATCTGTCGTTGATAGTGCTGAGCGTAGGATTCTTCTTCCTTCCCTTGACCAATACCGGTTACTGGCTGATGCTGTTGTTCCAGGTAATGATATCGATACTCACCGGTATCATGTCGCCTTTGGTATGGTCCATGTACGCCGATGTAAGCGATTACGCGGAGCTTAAGTTCAAGACGGCTTCCACAGGTCTGATATTTTCTTCAAGTTCCATGGCTCAGAAATTCGGGGGCGCCATAGGCGGCGCGGCTGTGATGTGGCTGCTCAGCGGCTTCGGATATATTGTCCGCGGCACCGATAACGCCAGCGCGGCGATAGTGCAGCCCGATTCAGCGATATCCTGTCTGTGGTGGTTGATGAGTTTTATACCCGCTATTGTGGCCGCATTGTCCGTATGCATCGTCTATTTCTATCCTCTTACCACAAAGCGTGTCGATGACATCGTAAGCCAGCTGTCGGTTCAGCGCGGTCTTGCAGTAAGCAAAGACGTGCCTGCCCAGGACGTGGCTACGGATTTCGCCGACACCAACATATAAAATGATGACAAACAAAGAATTCATCGCCGAGCTGCGTGACACGCTCGACAACAATATCCTGAACTATTGGATTGAAAAGATGACCGATCCCCGCGGCGGATATTACGGACGCCGCGACGGTCACGACATTCTGCATCCGGAGGCCGAGAAGGGGGCGATCCTGAACGGCCGTATACTGTGGAGTTTCGCCACGGCCTACCGGTTCACCGGCAACGAGGCATACGCCACGGCCGCGCTTCGCGCCCGCGACTACATTGTGGAGCATTTTGTTGATCCTGAATACGGGGGCGTATACTGGAGCGTCACGGCCGAGGGGGAGCCTTTGGACACAAAAAAGCAGTATTATGCCATTGCGTTCGTGATCTATGGACTGGCCGAGCATTTCCGCGCCACCGGCGACACAGCGTCGCTGGATCTTGCCAAAAAATTGTGGCACGATATCGAGGACCATAGCCTTGATCATGTAAAGGGGGGCTATCTGGAGGCTTCCACGCGCGACTGGCAACCCATAGCCGACATGCGTCTCAGCGACAAGGACGCCAATTCATCCAAGACCATGAACACACATCTCCATATCATGGAGGGATTCACTTCGTTGTTGCGCGTATGGCGTGATCCTCAATTGCTGGAGGCCACAAAACGTTGTCTCAGAATATTCCTGGACATCATCGAAGATCCCAAGACTCATCATCTGGGCCTTTTCTTCGACGACGACTGGAACCGACAGGACGGAATCGTCAGCTATGGCCATGACATAGAGGCCAGCTGGCTGATGGTGGAGACCGCCGAAGTGATAGGCGATCCGGAATTGCTGAAGGAGACTTTGCGTCATACCCGCCACATAGCGTATGCGGCTCTGGAAGGAAGGACGGCTGACGGCGCCATGGTCTATGAACGTCACGCCGACGGATCCTACGACAACGACCGACACTGGTGGGTGCAGGCGGAGACCGTGTTGGGGCAGATCTATCTCGCTCTTTACCATGGCGAGCCCTGGCAGATGGAGCGTGCCAAGGAAACTTGGGAA
Source organism: uncultured Bacteroidales bacterium (assembly GCA_900554845.1). GTDB lineage: Bacteria > Bacteroidota > Bacteroidia > Bacteroidales > Muribaculaceae > Lepagella. The sequence goes on from USIY01000039.1 coordinate 3,063, forward strand.
TATATCAAGAAGGAGATCGTGGATTATCGCGACGGGGAATGGTACTGGAGTCGCAGAGAGACTCCGGTCGCCGAATCCGACGGATCGTTGCCCGCTGCGAACGTTCAGGAACTGAATCTTACGGACGATCATGCGGGATTCTGGAAATGTCCTTATCACAACAGCCGTATGTGCGTCGAGGCAATAGAAAGAATCCTTGACCTGGAGGCCAAGGATTGAAATATTGTTTTTATCTGAAGACTTTCGCGTTGTAGTTGAAGCCTTCGGCATCGTAGATTTTCCTTAGACGGGCAAGACGCTCCATAAAGGCGTTGTAGTCTTTGGGGGCTTTCACCCATTGCAGCTCCGCGAGGGCTCCGAAACGAGGAAGAGTCATATATTGGGCGTGACGCATGGTGGGGATATGTTCGCACCATGTATTGGCCTGTACGCCGATGATGTGCGAGGCCTCTGAGTCGGACAATCCTTCGGGCATGGGATCATAGCCGTAGACTTTATCCAGAGTAAGCGGGTCGGCGTAGTACGCCCCCGGTTCGTCCTTGTCGGAACTCTGTTTATAGTCGAAATAGAGGTAAGTGGTCGGGGTCATGATCGCGTCGTGTCCGGCTTTTGCGGCTACGATGCCCCCTTCTGTTCCGCGCCATGACATTATGACTGTCGTAGTGTCGCATCCCCCTTCAAGAATCTCGTCCCAGCCAATGGCCTTGCGACCTTTTGCGGCCAGGCGGTCGGCTACATGTTTCATCACATGGCTCTGCAGTTTTTGCTCGGCGGTGCTTCTTTTGTCGTCCTTAAGTCCGAGACTTTTAATTTTGGCCTGGCATTTCGGACAATTTTCCCATCTGGTCTTGGGGCATTCGTCACCGCCGATATGTATGTATTCCGAGGGGGAAAGTTCCGTCAGCCGGTCCATCACTTTGTCGAGAAATGTATATACGCTGTCGTTTCCGGCGCACAACACTTCGTCGCTGACTCCCCAACGGCGCCATACTTCGTAAGGACCTCCGGTGCATCCTAAATCGGGATATGCGGCGAGCGCGGCCTGCATGTGTCCCGGAAGATCCACCTCGGGTATGACGGTGATGTGGCGTTTGGCGGCGTAATCGATGATGTCGTGGATCTGCTCACGGGTATAGTAGCCGCTCACGGGCACGTTGTCGTACCGGTCGGTATTGTCTCCGACAACTGAATTCGGACGTGTGGATCCCACCTCGACAAGTTTCGGCAGGCCTTCTACTTCAAAGCGCCAGCCCTGGTCGTCGGTGATGTGCCAATGGAAGCGGTTCATGTTGTGGAGGGCCATCATGTCAATGAAAACCTTTACGGAATCGGCGCTGAAGAAATGTCTCGAGGTGTCGAGATGCGCGCCTCTGTAGTTGAACCTGGGAGATGCGCTTACGGTGCCTGCGGGATAAAGCACGTCGCGGTCGCCATTGCCGGGGATTGCCTTGCGGAGAGTCTGAAGGCCGTAGAACGTGCCTCCCTCGTTTCCGCTGACCACTATACTGTCATGGCTGACATTTACGGTGTAGGCGTCGGGTGTGCCTTCAACGGTGGTAAGGCGTATGAAGTCCTTGGCAGGAGCTTTGGAAACAATGTCGGGACGGAATCCTGTCAAGGTCGAGACATAACCGGCAAAAATTTCGGCGTCCGAACGCATGGCGCTGTCTTCCGCCACCAATACGGTGGAGGGGTTCAGTCGGAACGGTGCGGCTGTGGTGTCGACGGTGACATTGTCGGGAGCCGGTATCACGTTGTAGTTTGCCGTTACTGATTCCCTGTGGCTGCATGATGCCGCCAGTATTGAGACGGCGGTAAAAACTATACTTACGCTTTTCATGATCATTAGGTCATTGAGGTAAACACTTTATCGGCAAAGTTACGAAATTTTTCCTAAAAATATGAATTTAACCAAATTCAGTGTCACGATGTTATAGTTTCAATAACAAGATACTGTAATGATGAAAAAGTTATTTTTATTTATTCTTATGATGGTGATGTCGGTTTCCGTTTCGTATGCGTTCATCGACAGCTACACCATCAATCGGGACAAACTTCCCGAGGAAGCGCAGCAGATGCTGCAGGAATATTTCCCAAAAGCGAAAGTAAGCCTGATAAAAGTGGACCGTCATCTGCTGAAGAAAACGGACTATGACGTAAGGCTCACCAACGGCACTACGATAGAATTTTCCAACAAGGGTAAATGGAAATCGGTGGACTGCGGAAAGAAAACTGTCCCCGAAGCGCTGGTTCCTAAGAAAATCCGCAGCTATGTCGAGAAGAATTATGCCGATGTGACGATAGTAAGCATCCGGAAGACGTCGTCTAATTACGAGATAGGACTTTCAGATCAGGTAAAGCTGAAATTCAATCTGCTCGGCCAGTTCAAGAGCGTCTTGATGGAGAATGAGTGACGATGCCGTCTCCCATACAGTCTATCCACTGTATGGGAGATTTTTTACATTCTTTGTCATTTTTATGATGTTGTGGACGATAGTTGTGTATTGTCCGTTGGCACATTGCACATGGCCTCCGGAAGGATTGTTCGGCATGATGCATGTTCATGATTACGCCGGGGGCATCTCATGGATCAAAGGTCATCATGCTTCCAAGACATGATGACCTTTGGATTGTGTAAGCAATTTCTAAGTTCTGTCGGTATATTGAAGTTGTCAATCATCTATACGGCCGCTTTCGGGGATATCCGTAAGCCGTTCGTTGACATATTCAATGTCAATGACAAATTCATCCATATTGGCCTTGAGATCTTTGAAGTTGTCGAATCCTAAAATTCGTGCGGTATCCTTTTTCTGTTTGGCGCTCAGTTTGTCAGGATCGGTAAAGACTTCCCTCATCTCCATATAGGCCCATGGACCTCCGCTGTTCTCAACTGGCTGGATATCGCATTTCCATTTTGTGCATACGGCTACATCGCCTTGGCGGTCCATTAAGTCAAGTACGCTTACGGTAAAGATCCAGTCATCGCCGAAGTCGTAGACATATTCAAGTTTGTCGCCTTTCTTGGCAAGAAAAGCTGTGACAGGAGTTTTGTCAGAGTCGTGGGTCCAATCGTCCAAGCCAAAGCCCAGAGGATCCAGCATCGGTACTCCTATTATAATGCCAGTGTCATATGCTTCCTCCCGAAACTCCCAAAGATGTTCATTATAGAGGTCCGTCACCGTCTGTATCACGTGATGAAGCTGCGAGAAATTGAAATCGGCGGGTATGATTACCTCACGCCACATGGGAGGCTTGGTGACGCCCTTCATCTGTATCTTGAGCCGCAATGATTTATTGTCGGCATCAGGGATGGCATGAGCTTCCGGCACATCAAAATCCATGTTGTCGGAGATACCGAGATCTTCCGCCATCGACAGGAACTGATCTCGGTGTTCATCCCATGATTTGTCGTTTCCTAAAAATGAAGCGTATTCCTCGGGGGTCACGCCCATCGCGGCCATCGCCGACATGAGCATTCGTCTCATGCCGTTATAGTCATTCATAAGCATGTCCTCTTTTCCGGACATGCCTTGAAGAAGGGCCTGAGGAACTTCGCGAACGGTTTTGTCTTTCTTCGCCATAAATTCAGTACTTGTTATCTTATCAACAAACAAAACTATTAAATTTCAGCGACATATCCAAATAAAAGTAAAAACTGCCCGTGATGACGGACAGTTTTCACTAAGGTTATTTATCAAGACGTTGATTACTTGCGGATCTTGAGAGTGCCGGTTGCGGTGTAGACGCAGTAGTTGCCCGAGGGCAGACGAGAGATGTCGACACTTCCTTGGACAGCGTTCGCGTCCATCACAAGTCGTCCCGACATATCGTAGAAACGCACGCGGCCGTTGCCGATTCCGTCAAGGCTGATGTTGTCCTTGCTGAAAGCGCGCAGCCCAAATGTCTGGCTGTCGGTGATGACTCCTTTAACGCCCGAATCACCGTTGCCGTAGATCATGTCGTAGGTGGCATAGTGCTCCAGCTGGTCGGTGCTTATGCTCAAAGCCCATACATCATAGCGGCTGGGAACGAGCGTAGGGAAATGCTCGTAAAGAAAATTCTGCACATCATCCTCGATATTGATGGGATAGGTCACATCCTGGGCAGGAGAAGGCTGCTCCTCCGCGGAGAAGAACGTGAAGTCGTAACGCTCGCGAGCTTCACCTGATTGACCTTCGACTGATTTCTGTGTCAGATTGCCGTCAGCGTCGTAAACGTATTTTACATAGCTGTCCACTATAAGAGAGCCCATGCCGTTATCGTACGAAACGGACTCAGTGGCACGAAGGCCGTTGTCGAGATATGTGTACTCTGTGGCGCCTACCAGCGTCATGTCGCCGCTCATCCAGTCCGGCATCCAGTCGGTCCTCTTTATGAGCTGCCCTTTTGTGTCGTAGGTGTATTCGGTTTTCTGTCCAAGCATGGTTTTGGCGGAATCCCAATAGATGTTCGCGCACGTCAGCAATCCGGCGGCATCGTACTCGTATTCGGTCACTCCTCCAAGGGTCATCTCCGGCTCGGCGGTTGTGCTCCAGTTGTTATAGTTGAGGCGCTCCGCAAGAGTCCCGTTATCGTTCCAGACGTATTCGATCTTGGAATTGTAATGCAGTTCGTCGATGTTCCATGTTCCGAGAATGTCCATGTCCTGGTACAATTCCTCAGAAACGCATTGATTCTTGTCATTGTACTTGAACACACGGACCGTGTTGTACATGGGTTCGTCCTGATTGTCGTGGCAAATCTTGATCACGCGGTTTGCCTCGTCATAGGAGTATTTCATCTCCTCGATATTGTCGGTTGACTTTGCACCGACAAGTTTGACGGGTTCCGCTGCACTTGCGGCTAATGCGCATGCCAGCGCCAACAACAGTAGTAAATTTTTTCTCATAGTTTAATTATTTAAGTTAATAATCAGCCGTGATTTTAAATAAGAGCGTCAGTGTAAGTGGCTTTTAATAAAAATATACATTATAAGAAAAGTCACGAATATATTAACTTTTTATTAAATGCCACTTATGGCACAAAATTAATATTTTTTTAGATATTTTGGGCAAAAAAATGTAAAAAGGCAATATTTTAACACTTCGAAATGCAAAATATTTGGACAGTTAAATTATTATGCTTAATTTTGTAGTGTTGCACATAAATACAACACTACAACAATAAAATGCATTTCTGATGGCTTTAATCACATTGGATAGACTTTCGTTCGGATACCGCGCCACAAAAAATGTTCTGTGGGCGCTTACGGAGAGGATAACCCCCGGAATATGGTTGCTTTTGGGTGAGAACGGCGCCGGCAAAACTACTCTTCTCTCCTGTATGGCCGGTCTGTTGAAACCGATTTCAGGGGCTTGTCTGATCGACAGAGTGCCTACGGCCTCGCACCGGCCGTCGGTAATGGAAAGAATTTTCTTTCTGCCCGACAATCTGCAGTCGCAGCAAAGAAACATCGCCGAACTCAAAGCGTGCGACGCGCGATTCTATCCGAATTTCAGCACCGGTTTGCTGGCTGACAATTTGAAGGCTTTCGGTCTTGGCGAAGACATAAGGCTTGAGAAAATGAGTTTCGGCAACCGTCGCAAGGCTTTCATGGCATACGCATTGTCACTAGGGACTGAAGTTCTTTTGCTCGATGAACCCTTAAATGGTCTTGACATCGATTCGAGAAAAGCGCTTACCCATATGATCGCCCGCTGTGTGGCGCCAGAGCAGACAGTGATTGTCTCTACGCATGAAGTGCATGATTTGGAGAACCTGTACGACGGCATCATAGTGCTTCATGAGGGGAGGATTCTGGTCTGCAAGCCAGTGGACGAGATTGCTGCCAAAGTTATGTGTGTTCGGGGTTCGAAACCTGCCCCAGACGCTTTATGGAGCGAGAATTCCGGAGGCCTTTGCATTTCCCTTGTCAAGAATGTTTCCGGCGAACCGGGTGCGCTCGATTACTCGGTGCTGTATTCCGCACTTATGCACAACCATAGGGCAATTATGGAGATTTTAGAAACTGAAGTTTAAAATATTAAATGACAAACAATGGAAAATAATTCATATTCAGAGGCTTTGGATCGCTTCAGTTGGAAACGGGTTTGGGCATTCGGCAATTTCTACAAGCGTCAGGTGTGCTATGGTTTCATTTTCTATATATTCATCTATCTTGCCATCTTTGTACTCTCGGTGGTATTTCCTTATAAAACATATAGACTCGACAGCCTTCTCGGCTTGATATCGCTGATGTTCCCTTTATGCCTTTACAAACGTGATATGACCATAATACGCCAGGTACCGGTCTTATGTGCTGAGAAGACGGTGTGGTACATCGGCATAGTGGTGGTGTTCAATATATTTTTAAGCCTATATATTTTCGGATTGAGCCGTTGGTATTCGGAATTCGTGCCGGGGGACGCATTTATGGACGGGACGAATTCCTTTATTGGCTCGGCGGTCATTGAGAAAATCAGTGGTATGGAAGGCATATTGTTCACCGTTGCAAACTGGATAATATATTTGTCAATACAGTTCTTGATGCTCAGCATATTAGTGTTGTACAATAAAGAAACGAAGCTAAAGACTTTTCTGGCTGGAGGGTCCATATATTTTGCATACAATATACTTATGGATATATTGGGTATAGAGCTTTCCTCGTCATCAGCTGCAGGGAACATAGGTAAATTGGTTACGACAATAAGTCTTGTGGCAATCTTATTGCTGATTGCCACAGTCTACAGTGTTTACCGTGCGAGTAAATGATTGAATTCAGTGAGGACAAGCCGATTTACTCCCAGATAGCAGATTACTGCATGGAGAGTGTGCTTTCGGGAACCTGGGCGCCCGGCGCCCGGATTCCGTCGGTGCGCGAACTCGCCGTGGAACTTGCGGTCAATACCCGGACCGTCATGAAGGCATATGAAATTCTGGAAGACGCCGGGGTAATAATATCTCGTCGCGGCATGGGATATTATGCCGACGAAGAGGCTCCGGAAAAAGTCAAGACCCTTCGCCGGCGGGATTTCTTTGCAGTGACGCTCCCTGCTCTCCTGCATGAAATGGAACTGCTGGGAATCACTACGGACGATCTTATCAAGCATATCGGCAAGAATACGTAATGTTCCGGAACTGTCACATTCGGTCAGAATCTGTATTGGATTGAGGCGAGGATCTGCCGGGGGCGGAGCCGGAAGAAATATTCCGACCGTGAGAGCGTACCGTAATTGATATAACGGTAGTCACGCTTGTTCAGGATATTGTCGGCTGTCAGCGAGAGACGGATCCTGCTGTTGACATTCCATGTGGCCGAGGCGTCGAGAAGCAGAAGATTTGAATTGTTGCCTTCCGGGAAATGAGTGAAATAATGCTCCGCTCCACATGTCGCCGTGACTCTGTCATGGGGTATGAAAGTCAGGGTAAGATTCTGGACAAGATTCTGACTGTTGGTTTTTGTATCCTCAAATTCAAGGGTGGAAAAGCCGTATGACGCCTGATAACTGATTGAAAGCCATTTCGCAATGCTTCCCCGACAATAGGGTTTTATGTCAAATTCGGTCTGACAGTAAGGGATCCGACTTCCGTTCCTCATTGAAGAAGCCGAGTTAAAATAGGCCTCCGCGTCGCATCCGATTACCATTCTGCTGTGTCCGAGACCCTTGCTTATCCCTGCGTTGAGATGCCAAGAATCCGTGTCGGAATTGCCGTCGGAATATGTTGATACAATAAAATCATCGATAAATATCTGATCCGACATCATAGACGACGTGCTGTGACGGTAAATGGTCGTGGCGTTGAGAAACAACGCCTTCAGAGGATTGCGGTACCGGTAGGTCAAAGAGGCTGACATGCTGTGGGAATATTTTCCGTTGGTGTTTCCGATAAAAAGATTGCGGTAGTCGGACAGCACCGGCGCCTGGATGTGCATGTATGGACGCGGTGTGCCCAAACTGTATGACACTGAGCCGGAAATGTCGGATTTTGACGTCAGTTGACGCTTGGCGTTGAAATAAGGAGCTGCCGATATGTAATTGCGTGATCCCTCCACTGACTGAAAGAGCCATTTTATCGGAACCGTCAGCGACAGACGCCATCCGGAGCGTTCGTACTTGAGTTCAGGAGTCACATAAAGGTTCGAGAGAAATGAATTGCGGACTTCGGAATTATCGAATACACCCATTCCGTCAAGCGACGTCGACATGCGGTGACAGTCAATGTCAAGTCCCAAAGTGGCGGAAAATTTCCAGAATCGCCTCATCCTCCCGAACCGGGTTTCGGTAGTGCTTCTGAAATCCGTCGTACCTACGGATTGACGAGGGCCTTCGTCTCCGTTTACAACAAGCATGGCTGGACGATGGAAGAATTCGTTTCGCGAGGTCAGCATGAAAAGTTTCTTTTCGTTTCTCTTCACAAGCTTAAGGTCGTCGGAAGCATGGATATTTTTTCGTGACACTTTCTGCGACAGATCATAGGAACCGGCGATCACAGATCGGGATTTGTCCCATTTTGTCCCGAGCGTGAGCCTCTCCTTAAGATAATAGCCGCGTTTGTTTATCTCGGCGTTGAATTGCCCGTAGAGATCATGGCTTCTGGTGCGCTGGACGTCAGTCTGACTGAAGGAGGGTATTGTCGGGCTGAAATAATCGGTGTTTACACCGGATTTGTAATCCAGCCTGTCCCCGGAGTAGTTGAGCTTAAGTCTCATTGAGACATCGCCCTTCTTCCAGGCCATAATTCCGTTGGCGAGCCATGAAAGGTTGTCACGTGTGCGCTTTTCTGAAAGAGGAGCGTTCACAATGTCGGCCGAGATATATTCGGGCCAGAGGTCGCCGGAATAATCGGAGAACGACATGTCGTCATAATCATGTTCGGTGATTTCATTCGCAGGATTCCATCCAGTGTTGTCGGCTTTGAGAGTAAACACATTCTGGATTTTTGAGGCAAGCCGCATGGCATAGACGGAAGCGTTGAAAAGGAGAGGCTGCGCTCCTACGGCACCTTTGGCCACGCCGACCCAGCGGCTGCGGGCGTCTTCCTTAAGTTTGAGGTTGATTCCCGCTTCTTCCGGAAACTCTATGCCTTCCAGGGCCTTGACAGGCTGATGGTTCTCCATCACCTCCACCGACTTCACGTCTTCATGGGAGATATTGTTGGCGGCGAGACCATACTGCCCTCCTATGAAATCATTGCCGTCTATGTAGAATTTGTTGATGGGTTTGCCTTGGTATTTTATGGTGCCGTCGTCCTCCACCTTGATTCCGGGAAGTCTTTTCAGCACATCCATTATCGCATTGTCGCCTGGTTTGGCGTAGCGTCCCACATTGAACACCAGCGTGTCGCCTTTTGCAAAAATATCCGGAGCCTCAACAATCACGTCGTTCAGCAGAGTGGCCTTTGCGTTCATCTTAATCACTGAAAGATCCGAACTTGGCGGAAGCTTCAGTGTGTCATACCCCATGGCACGGAACGACAATGTATCCGTTCCTTCCTTTAATAGAATATGGAATATGCCCTCCGCGTCGGAGGATGCAAACGAAAGAGTCTTCCCGGATGGACCCATAGCCTGTATCACCACGCCGGCTATCGGTTCTCCGTTTGCGGCGTCTTCCACACGTCCGGACACTTTGTCCGGGGTTGCTGACGTGGCCGTCAGCAACCCGGACAAAATGAAAAGTATGAAAAAACAGTTTCTGATCATTTCCTCCAGTCGGTTTCTATGTAGTCATATTGTAAATCGATCGGGTCGTAGGCGCCGACAGAAGGGTTGCCCGATTCGTCCTCAACATCCACATGTACGCCTCCCGTTGCTTCGTAATAGGCATAGGGATTCACGTCATATCTGTGCCGGGCGTCGTAATATTCATGACGGTCGGTACGGTTGAAAGGCACTTTGTAGATCGTTATGGGACGAGTGCCTTGCGAATCAATTCCTATGCATTCGAAAAGATATTCCCCTTTGCAGTCGCTCGCCTTCATAATCAGGCCGGGCAACCCGTGGAATTTCCAGGGGCCCTCCATAATCGGGATATCCTCGGCGTAGAACACGTTCCATTCCCGGCCTCTGAAATATGTGCGGGCACCACGGCACTCATGGCCCAGGACAGTCGTGGTGCTGTCTGTCAGTTCCCAGTCGAACTCCGGCATGTTCTCGTCATAACGGAACCAGTCCTCGCAGATTTTCTCCGTGTGGGTGAGCTTGCCC
>USIY01000040.1 GCA_900554845.1 uncultured Bacteroidales bacterium
CATCAAGTCCGCGCACGGCCTTGACATCGTCGATAGTGTTTGCAGTGACGCCGATCACGGCGCCTGCTCCGAGAAGGATGCGGGCCTGCGACGGCAACATGTCGGTCTTTCCGAGGTGCACGCCTCCCACCTGCAGTTCTTTGGCGAGCTCCACACGGTCGTCAAGTATCAGAAATGATTCGGTCTCGAGACACCATGGCATGACGGTCTCCACAACATTGCGGACCTCCAGATCAGTAGCCTCCTTCATGCGGATCTGTATCCATCGGCAGCCGCCGTTTAGCACCGCCCGGATCTGATCGGTTACAGATGAAGGCGATTCTGTATTTGTAATGTATTGCAGCAACATTATAACTTCGGTTAGATTAACTTGTCTTGTAAATATAACGTTCGGAGCGTTTGTAAGTTTATTTCCAAAGGCATCCCAGCATCGCGGCTCCGATGAAACCGGCGTCGCGCAGGCAATCGAATTTGTCGGGCGTCACACCACCCAATGCCACCACCCGGAGTCCCTTTATGTCCTCTCGTATGGAATCGAGTCGGAAATTCGATAAATAACCCGGCTTGGAAATGGAATCAAATACAGGTGACAGAGTTTGATATACCGGCATTTTCCCATTAAGAAAGGGGTTGGAGAGTTCCGCTATGGAATGGCACGAACGTGTAACTGAATCGATGCCCTGAAGGGGGATCGGGTTACGTCCGTTGAGATGTATGCCTGCCAGACTGAATTCATGGGCCAGGATAAAATGGTCGTGAATCCGCAATCTGTTATGATACTCTTCCGGTATTGATTCGATAAGGAGCCTTATGTTTCCGATATCTGCGCCCGGTTTTCTGATGTGCATGAAGTCGAGATCGGACTCAAGCAACCGGACGATTCTCTCAGCTTCCGTCTTGATTCCTTCAGCCGGGAAATAGGGAAGAGTGAACCCGATGCGCAGGAAATGTCGGCTCATCCTCCGAATGCCGCCGATATAATCACCACCCGGTCGCCCTCCGACAGTTTAAAGGAGTCCCATTCGGAATGGCGCACCAATTTGTCATTTACAGACACGGCCGTTCCGGCGTGGCTTATACCCTTGCTGTTCAGCAGGTCAAGGACAGTGGTGTCGACGGACGGCAATTGAAATGGGACATTATTGAGTATTATATTCATAGTGTTCTGAATTGATTGATACATGGTTTTCTTCTTTGCAAAAATAGCAACATTGAAGCAAATTTACAACTTTGGGAAAGGTGAAATTTTATTCCGTTGAAAGTCAAGTGATAGTAATAGGAATGAAATTTCCAATAGTATTTTCATTTTTTTTTTAGAAGATTTTGTAGTTAATTTGCACTACGATTGGGCGGCCAACGCCGCCTGCGTTGTTAATAACACACATATTGACCCCAAGTTGAACTCCAAGGATTAAAAACAATGACCAATAACAACGGTGCGCTACAAGAGAAGTGGGCCAGATGCCTGGGCTTGATCCGCGACAATATCGGCGAGGACAAGTTTAAGGTCTGGTTTGCCGCGGCCGAACCTCTTGGTTTCGAAAACGGTCATCTGATCCTGAAGGTTCCGTCGGCATACTATGCGGATCTGTACGACGAGCATTTCGGAAGCATATTGCATAGAGCTTTGGACAAGGCGTTCGGATGCCGGGTATCCCTGGAGTATGAATACAATATCATAGCCAACGACAGTGAGTCCCGCGTCAAGGTTCAGAGTCCGGAACGCTCCAAGACGCTGAGCAATCCCATTGCGCGTCAGACCGAGAATTCTCCCATAGAGCATCGCGAGCAGAACTTTGACTCACAGTTGAATCCGACGTTGAGCTTTGAGAACTATTGCGTCGGCAAGTCGAATGAAGTTGCCTATACAATAGCCGAGCATATCGCCAACCATCCGGAGAAAAGGGAGTTCAATCCATATTTCCTTTATGGAAATGTAGGAGTGGGAAAGACGCATCTCATTCAGGCCATCGGCATAAGGATCAAGGAAAAGAATCCTAACGCCCGGGTGCTGTTCATGACTATGCGCCAGTTCCAGAACATGTACCAGCATGTGGCGATGGATCCCAAGGGCGACATACCGCAGTTCATAAACTGGTTTCAGTCCATGGACTGCATCCTGTTCGACGACCTGCAGGAAATGACGGGCGCTAAAACGGCGGCGACTCTTTTCCCTATTTTCAATCATCTGCATCAACACAACAAAAAGCTTATATTCACCTGCGACCGTCCTCCGATGGAGCTTGACGGACTCACGGACAGGTTGATCGACCGGTTCAAGTGGGGTATTACCGAACCGCTTCCGGCTCCGGATCTTGAATTGCGTAAGAATATCCTTCATGCCAAGGCGTCGCGTAGCGGCTTGGAGTTGTCGGATGAAATCATCGATTTAATAGCTGAGAGCTGCAAGGGTTCGGTACGGGAGCTTGAGGGGATTGTGATAGGCCTGCAACTACGCTGTATAAACGCAAATCAGCCTTTGTCGGTGGAGATGGCCAAGGAAGTCATAAGCCATACAGTGAAGACTCCTGTTCGCAAAAGTGTCAATTTTGATATGATTGTGGAGAACACCGCCGAGTATTTCAACTTGAATCCCGACAATATCTTCAGCAAGAGCCGTCTGCGCGACATAGCCGACGCACGTCAGATAGTGATGTATCTCTGCAATAAGCATACGGATCTTTCCACGCCGGCGATCGGTGCGAAACTGAAACGCGAGCACAGTACGGTGATTTACGGCATCAAGGCTGTACGCGACCGTATGTCATGCTCAAAAGAAACTGCAGCCGCTGTGGAGGCTATCGAAGCGGTTCTGTTAAGATAAGATTTCACTTTCCAAATATCAACAGCCCGGGCATTATTGCCCGGGCTTTCTTAATAGCATTCTTCGGTAACTTTTTCGGGATATGAAAAACGGCGCCGGACTGATCCGACGCCGCTTCCATCAACAATAATTAATTAAATCACTTAACAAATTCTATTCCTTGAAACGATCATTCAGTTGCGAGGTTCACTGCATAGGTGTATTTCTTTCCGGTGGGATAAACGCCGTATAGAATCAGAGCCTTGTAGTCGTCGCTGTTCTTCATGACATTGTTGTAAATGTCCTCCACGTCCTCGCTGCTGTTCACCGGCACGTCGTTGACAGCCGTAATGATGAAGCCTTCCTTCACTCCTGCATCGCGGATCGCGCCGTTCTTGAGGCCTTTCACCTGAACGCCGTTGGAAATTCCGAGACGCTGCTTGGTTTCCGCTGTCAGTTTCATGAAGGCGCAGCCCAATTCGCTGAAATCACCCTTCTTCGTAATGGAAGTGCTTCCGGACTGATTCCTCAGGGTGGCGCTCTTCTCGATCTTCTTGTTGTTGCGGTAATATGTCAGGGTGACGTTGTCGCCGGGGCGGAACTTGTTGAGTTGCTCCACGAGCTGTGCGTGGTTGGCCACGTTTACGCCGTTGAGCGCGGTAATCACGTCGTCTTCCTGCAGACCGAGTTCCTTGGCGGTGCTCATGTCGTTTACACCGGCTACAAGTAGACCGGCCTTGACTGCGGTTATCCCTTTTTCTTTGGCGATCTTGGCGTCAAGTTCCTTGACTGTCACGCCGAGGACAGCGCGCTGAACGGTTCCGTACTGACGGATGTCGGCCATAACTTTCTTTACGATGGTTGTGGGGATCGCGAAAGAGAATCCTGCGTAGGAACCGGTGTTGCTGTAGATGGCGGAGTTAATGCCGATCAGCTCTCCTTTGAGGTTCACCAGCGCACCGCCGGAGTTTCCGGGATTAAGGGCGGCGTCGGTCTGGATGAAGGACTCTATGCTGAGGTTGCCTTTGTGGTTCTGTCCCAGGCTGCGCGCTTTTGCGCTGACGATTCCGGCTGTGACAGTGGAATTGAACCCGAAAGGATTTCCAACGGCCAGAACCCATTCGCCGATCTTTACTGTTTCGGAGTCACCGAACACAATTGGCGTAAGGTCCTTGGCGTCTACCTTTATCAGCGCCAGGTCCGAGGCTTCGTCCGTGCCTATGATTTTGGCGTCGTAGGAGCTGTTGTCATTGAACAGGACCTCCAGTTTGTCGGCGCCGTCCACCACATGGTTGTTGGTCACGATGTAACCGTCTTCGCTGATGATCACGCCGGAACCGAGACCGGACTGTACAGGCTCGCTCTTTTTCCTTTGCTGCTGGGGTGTCTGCTGGCGCGGCTGCTGGGGCTGGCCGAAGAAGAAGTCGAACATGCCGAAAGGATCATATCCTCCTTGACTGTAGGGATTCTGCTGGCGTGTGGTGTAGGACTTTATGCAAACCACGGCGTTGACCGTCTTTTCGGCTGCGGCGGTGAAGTCTGTTTCGAATGCCGGTGTTGTCACGGCGTATGCGCTGCCGCATCCCAGGAGCGAAAGCGCAAGTATCGAGGTTGTGAGGGGTTTCAGATGTTTCATATATTAATAAGTTTGTTTATAAGCGGATTCGAGTTTATTTGTCTATTCCGGTTTGCAAATTAAATGGAAAAATCGGCAATATATTATTCATGTTAACACTATTTCTTAAATTTAACTTAATTTAAGCGGAGTTATCCTGTTGTCTTTTATAGATAACATTTTCAGAGATAAAAAGTGAATGATTTCTTTGTGTCACAGTGAATTTTTGACTAAATTTGTACTTTCAGATTGAATGGCAGTGAGAATCAGCAGATATATCGTCATATTATTGACATTCGGACTGACCATGGCAATGACATCTTGCCATACGTCGCGTAGTATCTCCAAGGATAAGCATCCTTCGGAAATCGGCTCTATCGATATAGGGAAGCCAAAAGGAGTTCAAAAATTAATAGTTGAAGAAGCGTTGACATGGGTTGGAACCCCCTATAAATACGCTTGTGATGTAAAAGGGGAGGGAGCTGACTGTTCGGGCATGGTGATGCGAGTATACGAGACAGTGTCGGGACTGAAACTTCCGCGCAATTCCGCCAAGCAGGCTGAGTTCTGCAAACATATAGACACCAAGGATGTCCGCATGGGGGACTTGATATTCTTTGCCACCGGAAAGGATCCGGAGCGCGTATCGCATGTGGGGATAGTGGTGGATAATGCACATTTTGTGCATTCTTCCGGATCGCGCGGAGTGGTGGTGTCGGAAATTTACAGTCCTTACTATCAGCGTACGTTCCGTATGTTCGGACGAGTTCCCGAGACAAATCAAGAATTGGCAGGCAATGATAATGATAAAGAATGAGATTAAAGAGCGGGTGTTTAGTCCGCTGATCGCAGGAATTCTGATTGGTATAGCCGGCACGGTATATCTGAATGTCGGTGGAGTGGTAGGAGCCGTTTTGTTCGGCTTCGGATTGATGTGTGTGGTGGCATGGAAAATCAACCTGTTCACCGGCAAAAGCGGTTTCTGGAGCGGCCGTATGATATGGAGGCTGATACCGGTGCTGTTGCTGAATATCGCCGGTGTGGCGATGGTAGCCATGATTACCATGAAGTCGGAGACTTCGGAACTGGCTTTGTCGATAACCGGCAAGAGAATGGTTACTTCGCCGATGATGCTGTTCCTTTTGTCATGCTGTTGCGGATTCATCATGACCACCGCGGTAAAATTCGGACGCGAGGGTAACTGGTGGCCCTTGATATTCGGCGTGCCTACCTTCATCTTATGCGGCTTCCCGCACTGTGTGGCCGACATTTATTACTGGACGGTAGCCATCGTCAACGGCGAGGACATACTGACGATTCTTCCCATCTATCTTGTAACAGTCGCAGGCAACTACGCAGGCTGCAACCTCCCGCGCCTCATCCCCGGCTTCATCGCCGATCCGGCTCCGGCCCAAACTCCCGTCGACTCCGCGGCCGATTCCAACCCCAGCGAAGCATAGCATTATCAATCTCACGTAGTTATATCTGCCTGTTAACTGCCCATCGTCCGTGCTGACCTAATACCGTACCGCCGAGCGGTGTTATGGAGAGGAGGTTCTCCAAACCTCCGGCCTGTAATGGAGGGGAGACTTCCAAGTCTCCTATGCACCGTAAGCACCTTGATTGCTCACGGACTGGAACTGCACGCCCCTATGGGAATTGACACGATACCCGACGTTGATAATCATATCGAGATCGTAGAAAGCAACCTGATGGGGCTGATTTTGCCTTAAATTGCACCATATTGAGTGGTAGTTGCATATTTTGCAACTACCACATTTGGATCAAGTTTTCCAGTCTCAAAAACATTCTTGATATGTCTCGATATAGACGACTTATTGCGCTGGAACAGTTCTGCCATCTGGTCAGCCGAGAGCCACACCGTCTCATTGGAGAGCCGAACTTCAAATTTCGTCTCTCCGCCTTGTGTTTGAAATAATATTATTTGTCCGGGATCCATATCAGTCGATACCATTAATGATGTTGTAGAGATTCTCAAACTTATCAACTACACCGTAACGGGTAGTGTTGGTCGAGATAGAGTTAAAGAGGCGCTTGGCGCACTCGGTCTTTGCGAGTTCTACTCCGCGAAGCTCCATCTTGTCGAGAGATCCTTTGGTTTCGGCGACAAAGAAGATATGGCGCACAGCCCCATCTTCAAAAACTATCGCCCAATCTGGGGCATAGTAACCGACCGGTGTAGGGATTTTGAGCTTGCGCGGCAGCTTAGCGAAAATAAGAACTTCCGATGCTGACTGCAAAGAATTGGCAAAGTTACGCTCGCCGTCGCTATCATAGGCTACATAGGGCGTGATATGCTTAGACAACTCAATTGCTTTATTGACATTTAACCTGCGCTCCGGTACGAAAATCGTGCTGTCATATGGTTCGGCCTTAGTAGGATTGTAGGTGATATGGTCAACAATCATTGTTGCCTTTTCTTCTCGTATGGCCTTAATTACATTACGGATAAATTCTTCAGGGTTATTCTTGAAAAGCATTGCTTTCAAACCGATACCTTTCAGAATTTTCACCACAGACCGACGGGTAAGGCGAGCACCTTTAGCTATGTCGCCGACAACATCGTATGGAACAGACGAGGTACATACATCAGTTAGCTCACGTGTTGTCGATTTAGTATTGCCAAATTCTGTGACTATCTCTTTATCCTGCTGACCCGTAACCATAACGTATTGAAGCTTAGTTACTATCAGATTCTTTCTAAGATTGGCAATGGCTTTTTCTATCAGTTCGTCGCTATCGTAATGGACGGTGTAGACATACTTATGGTTGATTTCGTTCCAAAGCTTTTGAAAGCGTTTATCGGTAAAGTTGTCGTTAAGTTCATTGGCCGGTGTAGCAGCAGATACCTCCTCAACCATATCTTCAAGCACTTTAGGATTGAAGATGCCGGCAATTAGCGTCTGCATACCTGCTTCGATGTTTTTAATCGGAGAGTCGGCGGGCAGTATCATCAGCTCGTTTGCCTTTGCATCGGAATGGTATTTCGGCGTGAGATTGCCGTCACGCGTGACATATCCACTCTGATAGAGATAGCCCAAAATCAGAGTGGCATCCATCAAGTCAATGGTATGTTTCTCGCCATTGGTATCCGTCACCACTTTGCCGATAAAGTAATCCTGTGAAGCTGCTGTTACGCGGTCGCGCAGAGCCTCGCGAGTCTCACGCTGCAGAGCGGTCGTGAAGTCCGTATAGCTTTCGTTAGCAATGACGGTCAGTTGGTTTACTTCGTGAACATCCTCACCGAGAAGTTCCTTGTCCTGGCGTATGCCGTTTTTGTCAACGCAGATACGCAAGCCACGTCCCACCTCCTGACGTTTGGCAGTGGTGGAATTGCTATGGCGCAGCGTACATATCTGGAACACATTCGGATTGTCCCAACCCTCGCGGAGCGCGGAATGGGAGAATATGAAGCGTGTCGGTTCCTCAAAACTCAGCAGACGTTCTTTATTCTTCAGAATAAGATCGTAAGCCGAGATGTCATCCGAAATATTGGAGCCGCGCTTGGTGTCAGAATTGACCGAGCGGCCCTTTTTGTCGATTGAGAAATAGCCCTTGTGCGTCTCATAAGGTTTGAAGCGACGCAGGTACATATCGTATGGAGTATCGAAACACGATATGAAATCGTTGACAATTCGGGCGTATTCTTCTTCGAAGATACGTTGGAATTTGCCCTTGACCTCGTTGCCGTCCTCGTCATATTGGCGGTAGTGGCTAACTTCGTCAATAAAGAAAAGGGACAGGCACTTGATGCCACGGTTAAAAAGTTCCTTTTCTTTAGTGAGATGAGCAATGATGGTCTGCCTTATCTGGACGCGCTGCATGGCTTCCTCGTTGGTATCGCCGATTACATCGCCGCAATAAATCGTCGTTCCGTTAAGGAACGTGACGTAGCCACGTCCACGGGGATTTATTTCGGAGATGACGAAATCCTCATACTGCGCAAGTCCGGAAGCAGCATAGAGAGAATCTCCGGTGGCGAATTTCTTCACTTCGCGATGAATAGAGCCGTCTTTGTGCTTTACCTCTAATTCAATCCGTACTTCCGGCGGACGCTTGGGCGACAGCACCATGCCGTCAATATACATATATCCGCTCGTACCTTTGAGGTTCTTGACCTCGAAGCCCTGCACCTGAATACGCTTAACGAGCTGTTCCCGGTAAGCGTCGTAAGCATCGAGCGCATATATGGTATCGTGCTTGGTCTTATGTGTGGCAGAATAGTTGAGCACAAAGAGCGGCTTGAACTTGGCGAGCGCTCCCTGGGTAGCGGCACCCTCCATCTTCTGCGGCTCGTCCATGATGATAATTGGACGGTTGGCGGCAATCACATCTATAGGACGGCGTGAGCCAAATTCATCACGCTTCGAGTAGATGATGCGGCTTTCCTTGCTGCGACCTCCCTCTTTGAGGGAAGCGGCGAATGCCTGTGTATTGATGATCATGACAGAAATTCCACTGTCCTGCGAGAACTGGTCGAGCTGATTGAGGTTCGAGCTGTTATAGACGAACCACCGTGCTTTCTTTCCGTAATGCTCCATGAAATGGTCCTCAAGCATATGGAAAGACTTAGCCACGCCCTCGCGGATGGCGATGCTTGGCACAACGATGATGAACTTGCTCCAGCCATATTGCTTGTTGAGTTCAAACATCGTCTTGATATAGACATAGGTCTTACCTGTTCCGGTCTCCATCTCGATGTCGAGATTTACCACGCCATGGCCATCGCTCAGTGATGTGCTTGGTACGATTTGGTTCTGAATCTGAATATCGCGTATATTGTCGAGAATTTGTTGTTTTGACAATTCGACATCGGCATTGCGGTAGCCCGCTTCTTCCTCCTCAGAGAAAATATGTTGCTGCATCTTGCCGATGTCGCGACGATAGAGTTTCGGATCGCGCTTGGGCTGACCCCGGAACACATTCACAGTATCTTCGACAGCCTCCGTCTGATACCCTTGTATCTTAAATTGAAATTTCATGAGGCTTAGAGGATATGTGTGGTTATCTTTTTCTCGTTAGAGTACGATTCGATGATTTGGTCGAAGTTGTCGAGCACATTGTCGTTGGCAGCTGAAGCGTCACGGATAACAAGGTGCGTCGGAAATAGTTTCGCCATTTCCTCGATGGTCGTTTCGTTAACGTCCTTGTCGAAACAAGCGAGCAGATAATCGTCATCGACGGAGAACACCTCTTTGCCTGCTATTTCCTTACGCTCGATCTTGGCGGAGAGTTCGATTCCAAGGTTGAGCATAACCTGGAACAGCAGGTCTTCGCCGGAACGGTCAGCCTTGATGTTATCCACAAGGCTATCGAGAAGTGACGGCTCAAATTTATCGGGAGTATAGAACACGTCCTCCATATTCGACGAGTCGAGTTTGAGGACACGGAAGCCGGTGTCTAAGCCGTCTGCGGCTTGACCCGCTTCCTCCTTGACTTTCTTACCTGCGCGACGGATGCGTTCCTTACCAATCTCGCAGATGTTGGCATAGCCAGCCTTACGCGCCTCGCTCTTTTCGTCGGTAACTTCCGGGAGCTGTACCATAATGAACTTGCGGTGTCCTCCATCCTCGGCATTGAGCTTCATAACGGCGTGTGCGGTGGTTGCGCTGCCGCTGAAGAAGTCGAGAACTATCATGTCTTCGCTCATGCCAAAAATCAAAGAAAGAATTCGTTTTATAAGTGTTGTTGGTTTTGGGAAATCAAATAATTTCCTCTTAAAAAGCAGCTCTAATTCTTTACTTGCCTGATCAGTCGTGCCTGTATCTTCTTGTTTCCATAAGTCAACAGGAACCATACCACCATCCATTTCCGTTAAAAACTTCTTTAAACGTGGGTATGTGTTATTCCCATCCTTTCCCCAATATAGCCGATTGTCTGAAACATATTTTTCATACATTTCCCTTGTAAATTTCCATGCATTTGTTGGATGATTTACTTCGACTCCTGTTATCGGATTATACATCGGGTAACACAAGTTGGGACGCTGTTCTCTTGTCGCAGGATTAACACATGACACACTTGTCCAGACACCTCTTGGATCATTGTCTGGGTTAGAATATGTGGAGTCAGCTTTTTCATTACGAGGCTCCTTTATATCTGCCAAAGAGATATCTTTGCGATAAACAAGAATGGGTTCCGTTAGTGTAGTGAAGGTCCTTGAGTTATTACTTCTGGTATATCGTTTCTCCCAAATCACCGTTGAAACATGATTAACCTCTCCAAAAATTTCATTACAAATTTTGGTAAGATT
Organism: uncultured Bacteroidales bacterium; assembly: GCA_900554845.1. Lineage (GTDB taxonomy): Bacteria > Bacteroidota > Bacteroidia > Bacteroidales > Muribaculaceae > Lepagella. The sequence continues at coordinate 10,693 of USIY01000040.1, forward strand.
TTCTTGCTCATGAGAGTCTATAGAAATAAAAATTAACCCATCCTCGGTAAGTAAGTCGCGTGCAACTTTAAGGCGAGGGTATATCATGTTAAGCCAATCGGTGTGAAAGCGACCATTGGCTTCAGTATTACGCTGCATGGGGTCTATTGTTTGGTTGCCATCGGCATCAAACAGACCACTGCTTTGCTCGAAGTCCTCTTTCCCCTGAGCGAAATCGTCGTTATAGACGAAATCATTACCTGTATTATAGGGAGGGTCGATGTAAATCATCTTAACCCGACCGAGGTAAGTTTCGCGAAGGACTTTGAGGACATCGAGATTATCGCCTTCGATGTAGAGATTTTCGGTGGTGTCGAAGTCAACCGATTCTTCGCGGTAGGGACGTAGAGTGAGATTGACCGGCTCGTTGGCGAGACGGGAGGCAGCACGTTTGTCTGGCCACGTGAACTGATAGCGTTCCTCGCCGTCTTCGAGCGCGTCGTTCGACAGTTCCGCACGGAGCTTGTCGAAGTCGATGGCAATCTCGACGGTGCCGTTCTTGCCTATCCGCTCAGTAACGCAGTGAGGAAATAACGCGGCAATCTTCTCCACGTTGCCACCAACAACATCACGGCTCTGCATTTTTAATTTATCCATTTATATAGTTGATATTAATTTTTCAAATAAGTTGTAAATTGGGTATCCTTTTATTTCTTCTTTCTCTAATTCGGAGAATTTAGACCAGAGTTGTTGGGCTTTATTCCTGATGTCCAATAATACATAAACACCGAAGGCGATAAGCAAATTGCTCTCATTCGCATTTTCAAGCAAAAACGTTTTATCCTCTTCGGAAAATTCATCTCCAAGGCGCTTCTTTATCTGGAGTCTATTGAGTATAAATATCTCTTTACATTCTTCTTCTGATGCAACAGAAAGAATCCATCCAAGTAGAGCATCAGCAGCATTTATAAGACGCTTATTGCCATCGCGGTCGTATTCTGAAATTAGTGAGAGAGCATCTAAATTAGCAAATCTGAGATATTCTCCTTTTAACATGTTATTAGTATAATTATAATAACTAGAGTAAATTTCGACTATATTTTCATATTTAAGATTATCTGGAAAAATCTTATTGGATATTAAATATGAAAAAACTGGGAAATTGTACCGCTTATTGTCGTTTTGACAAACTTTAGAACTGCTGCAAGCATTGATATCTATCAATTCAATGTCTCCGTTGGAAGTTTCTCTCGCGGCAAAACAAAGATTACATTTACCAATCCTGAACATTGAAATTGGAGTCTTTACTTTTGGAGAAATATGCGGGATTTTCTGCTGAAACACATTGATTAAAAATTCCAAATCCGTTATTTCATCATTAGATAATTCCTTACGATTAAAATGAGGGTCAATGCCAACTGCGTTAAAAAAGTCAAGAGCTAAAGACCAAAATTTTACATCATCATTTATCGCTTTTTTTGTATCACAATCAAGATCTAATTGATTAGCAACTACTTTTTTGCCATTGAGACAGAAATATTTATATTGATCAAAAGCAAGGATAAATTTCAACTGATTCACATACTCATCTACATATGGAGATTTTGGTCTAATATTTACATTGGCAAAATGGTAATTAACATTGTCATTGAATGTGTTATCGGTTGATGTAAAGAGATTGCCAAAAGAAAGTTTATATCCCTCCGGAGTCGTGCCAACTTTGAAAGAATCAAAATAATTTACGCCTTCTATGGAAACAGGTTTCTGTATTTCTTGTTCTGAAAAAAGATATGATGGGCCTTCTTCTAAGTAAAACAATTCCTTGGATTCCGGAAGCTCTACTAAAATATCAACAGCATTATGCGCTAACCATTTTTCTACGGGAGTTCCTTTTTTTACCGGTCCAGCTGAGAAATGTAACGACCAATCAGTTCTATTTTTCAATTTATCCAAGCCGATTAAATTATGCATTGACTGCAAATGCATAGAATTTAATTTTGGGAACAATTCTTTGTATTCCTTTGGCGCCTTTACTAGTTTGATTGTTTTTGTTTGACTTGTTTCTGTTATTTTTTCGAGGTATTTATTAATCTCCGTTTTGCTGAGGTATGCAAAATATATTTGAGATCGTTTTTTGTTAAATAGCACTTTAATTAGCAAAGTGCCCCCTTGTCTTTTATATAGTTTAAGATCGCAGACCTCAATAGATTGACTTGTTTCAGCGTTAAAGTTGCTCGATGTCTGTTCCGAAGACTTTACTTGCACATATATATTGAATAATATATCGTCTTTGCTACAACTATCTTCTGCTTTATGAACGTCAATATTACCATCCCATACTGGTACTTTATCGTCAAATGCTATGTGAGGATCTATATGCCCCAAACGGCAAAAGTAATCGACGACAGCTGCAACACCGATCTTGTCAGTTCTATTC
>USIY01000041.1 GCA_900554845.1 uncultured Bacteroidales bacterium
TTTCCGATCCGGGGTTCATGTTGTCGCGCGCATGCCGCGCCGCGGGCATCGAGGTGGAGTGTCTGCCGGGACCAACGGCCTTCGTTCCGGCCATGGTGGCAAGCGGTCTTCCTTGCGACAGGTTTGTGTTCGAAGGTTTTCTTCCGGTCAAGAAGGGGAGGGCCACGCGTCTCGCCGAACTCGCGGAGGATCCGCGAACGGTCATTATATACGAGTCGCCGTTGCGTCTGGAGCGTACCCTCAGGCAGCTCGCCGAAGCTTTCGGCCCCGACCGAAAGGTGGCAGTGGCCCGCGAAATCAGCAAATTGCATGAGGAAAACCGCCCCGGAACTCTCGCCGAACTCGCCGAACATTACGCCCTGAACAAAGCCAGAGGAGAGATTGTTATAGTAATCGAGGGTAAATAAGGTCCCTTCCCACAATATTATGAAGGGCTTCCCGGCTGTTGTTCGGAACCGTCTGTAGCCGATGTGAAGAATCATTCAGCCCCGTTGCGATTATCAAATAAATTATATTTACAACTAAACTGATATGTTATGAAAAAAGTGATGACATTCGCAGCCGCCGCGCTGTTGCTGGCGGGCTGTTCAGGCAACAATGAGAAGAAACTTAACGAGGATTCTCTCCGTATTGCCGACCTTACCGCTGAGTATCAGCAGGCCACGGACTTCAACGATTCCCTGATGCTGCTGATGGGTGACATCTACACCGGTCTGGACTCAATCAACGCGCAGGAGGGACTTCTGTACAATATGAACAGCGGCGAAGGCGTTGACCGCCGCGCCGAGATACGCGCCAATCTGTCGCAGATCCGTCAGCGTCTTGCCGCCAACAAGCAGTTGCTGGCACAGATGGAAGCGAAAGTTAAGGCCAACGGCAACGACAACAGCGTACAGGCCAAGACCATCGAGCAGCTGCGCGCCCATATCGCTCAGCAGGACGCCAAGATTTCCGATCTTGAGTCACAGCTTGCCGGCGCCAAGGCCCGCATAGACACCCTTAACACCACCGTGGCCCGCACTCAGGAGCAGGTAGCCGCCGAAACCGCCGCCAAGGATGCCGCTCTTGCCGCCCAGGCTGAGGCCGAGGCCGCCGCAAACGAGGCCAACAAGGTCTATGTGGCGATAGGTTCCAACAAGGAGCTGAAGAAAAAAGGTCTGCTGGAGAAGAAATTCCTCGGATCCACCAAGGTGCTCAAGGGTCAGTTCGACGCAAGCTATTTCCAGATTTACGACAAGCGTACTTTGAAATCGATCCCCACAGGAGCCAAGGATGTGAAGATCTGGACAAATATGCCCGCCGGCTCTTACCGTATCGTAGGCGAGAAGGACGGTCCCAAGACCATCGAGATCACCGATCCCAACAAGTTCTGGAGCCTTTCCACCCACTGCGTGATCCAAATCAACTGATATTGACCTTATATTGTAAGGAAACGCCCCTGCGAGCAACGGGGGCGTTTCCTGATTGATTCCACTGACCTGAATGAAAAAAATCATAATTGCTTCGACAATCCTTGTTATTGTCATGTCGCTGAGCGGCTGCAAGCCTACGGAGAAGGGTTATCGGGAGGCCTATGACGCGGCCAAGGCGAAACGCGAAGCCGCCGCGCGTGACCTCATGCTTCCTGCCGAGGGCCTACAGAGCGACGACGGCCCGCAGCTCCGAGTAGTGGATGGAGATACTCTTTACGTGTTGCGCGAGCGACTGCGTACCGAGGACAGCAAGATGCCGTTCCGCCCCTGGCTGCTGGCCGTGGGAGTGTACAAGATGAACACCAACGCCAAGGCCAACGCCGCCAATCTGCAGGCCGAGGGATATGGTAAAGCCACTTTCATGCGCGGGCCCGAAAACAAATGGTACACCGTCGCCGACGGAGCCTCGACACTCGATTCCCTGAGGATAATGAGCAAATCTTTCCGACAGAAACATCCGGACTATCCTTATGTAGGACTTCCTGCATCTCCCGTAATTATAAATTCACACTGATAATGTTATCTCGTCGGTTACGGCGCATTAGGGGCTGTTTGGTGCCTTATGTGTCTGTAAGCGAGGAGATAATGTGCTTTTATGTCTATGCTGTACATGATGCGTGGGAACGTTAAATTGATAGCAAAATGTTAAAATTCGCGGTTTATGATGCAAAATTGACTGAAAAAATCGGAAAAATTTGGAAAAAAGGTAAGGAAATTTTAATTTTGCAAAACGTTAATACAAGTGCACACTTTTTAACACACGGATGACACTACTTTTAAAACAGCGGTATTAAGGCGGAAAATGGGTTTTCAACGTGAGGCCCGAACACAACAATGAAAGCGTCGTCCTTGAGTTAAGGTCTTCGTAATTAGCAGAGAAAAACAAACAATTTAAATTATTAAGGTATGAAAAAACTCTTTATGATCATGGTTACGCTGATGTGCGTGAGCTGGGCTGCTGTTGCTCAGAACCGTACCATCCACGGCCAGGTTGTCGATGCGGGCACCAACGAGCCGCTGATCGGCGCCACAGTCATGCCTGTCGGGGGAGGCCAGGGTGCCGCCACTGATGTCGACGGTAATTTCACACTTTCCGTGCCCGGAAATGTAAAGTCGGCTAAGGTAAGCTATGTCGGATACAAAGAGCTGACGGTGGCCCTGCATGACGGGATGAAGATCCGTATGGAATCTTCGTCAACGGATCTGCAGGATGTCGTGGTGGTTGCTTACGGTACCGCCAACAAGGAGTCCCTTACGGGATCCGTTGCAGTTGTGGGCGCCGGCGACATCGAGGACCGTCCTATTTCGTCTGTGACCGCCGCTTTGGAGGGTAACGCTCCCGGCGTGCAGGTCAACAACTCGGTTTCTTACCCCGGCTCGTCGCCTGAGATCCGTATCCGTGGTTTCAACTCTGTGAACGGTAGCAACGCACCTCTTTATGTAGTGGACGGTGTTGTTTACGATGGTGACGTCGCTGACATCAACCCTGCCGACGTAGAGTCGATGTCCGTGCTTAAGGACGCTGCGTCCTGCGCCCTTTACGGTAACCGTGGTGCTAATGGTGTGATCCTCGTCACTACCAAGCGTGCCAAGAATGTGGGGAAGGTGGATGTGACACTGTCTATCAATCAGGGTTTCTACGAGCGCGCCATACCTTTCTATGACCGTCTCGGCGCCAACGACTGGATGGAACAGTCACTGATAGCATATACACGTGGCAAGCTGCCGGCATTCGATTCATGGGAACAGGCCTTGGCAAGCTGCGGCAAGACGTTCGTCAACGATATGCTCCGTGGCGAGAATATCTACGGTGTGGCCAATGATGCTGTCTTCACTCCCGAAGGCAAAGTTGTAGGAAATCCTCTGCCGGGTTATACCGACCTTGACTGGTGGAACGCAATCGGCCAGACCGGCTATCGTCAGGAATATAATGTGAACGCAACTGCCGCTACCGATAAGTTCAACGTGTTCTCCAGCTTCGGTTATCTGAAAGAGAACGGCTATGTGAAGGAGTCGGATTTCGAACGCTTCAATGGACGTCTGGTGGCCAACTACAATCCTGTAAGCTACTTCAAGACTGGTTTCAATCTGGCCGCAAGCTACAGTAATTCAGAGGTGGCCGGCGTGGACGAGGAAAACTATTCCGATGGAGAACTGGGTTATACCACTAACCCGTTCCTTGCCATGATGTACGCACCTGTGCAGCCATATTACGCCCACTATACGCCAGCCGATCAGGAGGCTGATCCGAACCATATTGCCGGTGATATAATACGTGATGAGAACGGAAAGCCCGTATGGGGTACTTCCGGTCTGAATAAGGGCGATAACGTCGCCTGGGGAATGGGCCTTAACTCCAACAATTACACCAACCTCTCAGTTACCGGCAATATCTACGCCACCGGCGTACTGCCTTACGGTTTCGAGGTTAGCCTGCGTGCCTCTATGTACCGGCGTAAGCAGAACTCCAAGAAGTACAGCAACAACATCATCGGTTCGCAGCAGGGTATGGGCGGTCTGGATATAGAGTCTTATGGTGAGAAGACCTATACTTTCATGCAGCAGCTCTCCTGGAACCACGACTACGGTTTGAACAATATCGATGTGTTCCTGGATCATGAGAACTATGAGGCAAGCTATGACGACCGTTTCGTTCGTATGTCGGGCCAACTTATGGAGGATATGCCTTTCATGGGCAACTTTGAGACTCCCGATGTCGCGAGTGACGGTGTAGGCAAGCTCCGCACGGAGTCCTATCTGGGTCGCGTGAAGTACAACTACGATCAGAAATACTTCGCGGAGGCTTCTGTACGTCGCGACGGTACCAGCCGCTTCACCAAGGACAACCGTTGGGGTACATTCTGGAGCGCCGGTGCAAGCTGGGTGATTTCCAAGGAGAAGTTCCTGCAGAACGTTAACTGGATCAACTATCTGAAACTGCGTGCAGCATACGGTTCCGTAGGTAACGACGCCAGTGCCGGTTACTACGCTTACTGGTCGGTTTACACTCAGGCAACATATGACAAGGTGGGTATCGCTTTCCCCTACCGTATTCCCGGCGACAATCTGAAATGGGAGTCCACCAAGACATTTGATATTGCTTTGGAGGGATCTCTGTTCGACGACCGCTTTACGTTCAGTGTTGGTTATTACAACAAGCAGAACGCCGATCTTCTTTACTATGTCACCAAACCTATGTCGGCCGGCGCTACTTGGAGCGGATCTGCTCTCCGAGTGCTCCAGAACATCGGTACGATGGAGAACTGGGGATGGGAAGTCCAGTTAGGTGTGGACATCATCCGTAACAAGAATCTCGTATGGGATTTCAACATTGACGCTTCCTTCCTGAAGAACAAGATCGTCAAGCTGCCTAACGGACAGGACATCCCGGGCCAGGCGTTGTTCCAGGGAAAGAGCCTTTATGAGAAGTATATGTACACATGGGCCGGTATCGACAAGGCCACAGGTCATTCCCTCTATTATATGGCCCCCAATTCGCCCGACTATTATTCTTACAATGAGAAAGGCGAGAAAGTGTATAACAAGGACACATACAATCAGCGTCTTGAAGCTGCTAAGAAATCCGGGGCATATTATGAGATCGACGGTAAGGGTTATACCGACCGTCCCGAGTACGCCGGACGTGAGCTGCAAGGAACTGCGCTGCCTACCGTATACGGTTCGTTCGGCACTACTCTTCGATGGAAAGGTATTAACTTTGGAGCCATGTTCACCTACTCTCTCGGTGGCAAGACCTACAACAGTCTGTATCAGAGCCTGATGTCGCAGAGTTCCAGCGGTGCAAGCGCACTGCATAAGGATATTTTGAAGGCCTGGACCGCTCCTTACGGCAATAAGGACGCCGAAGGAAACTGGGAACATGCAATCGATCCCAACGGCGTGCCCGTTCAGGATTATGAGCTGAACTCGTACACTAACATGGGTTCCTCACGGTTCCTGCAGAACAGCAGCTATCTCACTTTGAAGAACCTCAGCATCAGCTATGATTTCCCCAAGAAATGGATGCAGGCATTGAAACTGCAGAACATCAACCTTGGCTTCTCGGTCGACAATCTTTTCATTGTGACCGCTATGAAGGGTATGAACCCGCAGTATAGCTTCAGCGGTGGTCAGGACAATTATTATGTTCCCGCACGCGTTTACAACTTCTCGCTCAGCTTCAAGCTCTAATCCTAAAAAAGAAATCGCAATGAAAAAGAATATATTAATCAAAGGTATGCTTGGTCTCTGCGCGGCCGTCATGGTGACGGGCTGTTCGGACAACTACCTGGACCTCGCTCCCGAAAGCGATCCGAGTACAAGTGCGATCCAGAGCAACGCCAAAAACGCGCTGTTGGCTGTGCGCGGTATTGCGCGCATGATGAACACCCAGTATCAGGATATCAGCACTGGCAACCAGTACGTCGGCGAGTCTTACATCAACACCATCTATAATGACGCGATGGGTCAGGACTGCTACAATCTGCTGGCTTTCCAACAGTTCGGCGCCGCTATGTCCAACTGGAATCAAATGGGAACCGATAACGCATCGTGGTTCACTTATCTTTGCTGGAACTACGGATACACTCTGATCCGTCAGGCCAATATGATTCTCGACGGCATTGATAACATGCAGGGAGAAGAGGCACTGATCAATCTGATCAAGGCCGAGGCTTTGACCTACCGCGCGCATGGTTACACCAAGCTCCTGCAGTATTACGCTCCGCGTTGGGAGGACTCCGACAACGGAAACAAGTATTGTCTTGTGCTGCGTACCACTGCATCGTTGGATGAAGTGCCTCTGTCGACTATGAATGAGGTCAAGGCTCAGATTTACGCCGACCTCGACGAGGCCCTGAAGTGCTACGACGCCACTACCGTGAAGCGCGAGTACAAGTGGGAACCCTGCCGCGAGATTGCCTGCGGAGTTTATTCCCGTGCAGCCCTTATCTTCCATGACTGGGCAAAGGCTCAGGAAATGGCCAAGGCCGCACAGAACGGTTTTGCCGTGATGGACAACAAGACCGCTTTCGCCGGTTTCTATGAGACCAACAATGACTTCATGTGGGAATCCAGCTCCGAGGACAGCGACATCTACTATTGGTCGTGGGGTTCGCACTACACCTGCAACGGTCAATATACTAACTCATGGGGTCTTTGCGATGCGATCTCCCTGGATCTTTACGACCAGCTTGACGAGAAAGACGTCCGCCGTGACTGGTTCTTAACTCCCGACAAGATTGTCGGCAAGACAGGTCTTGCCAACCGTGGCAAGCTTACCAAAGAAGCTTTCTGGGACGCAAGCCTCGTCAGCCCAACAGACTGCGATATGAGCATCGGTCCTACGACCGATCCTAAGGACGGTAAACGTTGGGGCCTGCAGAATGCCGCGGCATACTTCGGACTGGAGTATATGGACAATACGTTCACCGGCGACATGAGCAAAATGCTAGCCGATACAAAGTTCGCATGCTATATGGAGTATGGCGCGAGCGTGGCAGGAGGCTTCATGGTGAAGAAGGGCGTTCAGGCCAAGTTGGGCAAGTGTACTATCGGCGCACAGTACAAGTTCTGGTCGCTTGCTCCTTACGGTACGAGCACATATCCCTATATGCGTTGTTCGGAGATGGTTCTCAACGAGGCTGAGGCAGCCTATGAGAACGGCGACTACGCCACCGCGAAGGCTTGCCTGGAGAAGATCAACAAGCTGCGTATCCCCGGCTACAAGTGCAACAGCAGCGGTGAGGCCCTTCGTGACGAGATCCGTCTGTGCAAGCGTATCGAGCTCTGGGGCGAGGGTTACAGCTGGTCGGACCTGAAGCGTTGGAACCTGCCAATGAAGCGTCGTCCCTGGATTGAGGGCAATCCTAATTCCGGTAATCTCGGTGCCAATTACGCAATCGAGCGTAAGCCTAATGAACAGGCCGGGTGGCGTTATGCTGTTCCAAGAAGTGAACGTGATTTCAACAAGGCAATTGATGTGTCTCTGCTCCCGGATCCTAAGGAGTATTCACCTGCCACGTTGCTCACGGAATAATACTAGACATAAAAGCAATTTGACGGGCGCGCCATCGGGTGCGCCCGTCTTTTTGTAGGTTTATAATTCTTTTTACTGTTTTTTTTACCAAAATTTGGCCAATTGCAAATAATTGTGTTATTTTGAGGTTTGATTATTAAAGGATATTAAATATTGGTCATTTTCTTAGAAAATTAAACAACCAGTCACAAAAGGGAATAAATAATCACGAAAAATAAGGAATATGAAGAAAACCATTCTCTTAGGGATCAGCATGGCTCTGGCGCTCGGAGCGACAGCGGCTCCTTTGACCCCAGAGCAGGCGCTGGAGCGCATGCAGCAGGGTCGCATGGGAAAGATATCCACCGTAAAGGTTGAGTCGCAGCCTGTATTTACCCAGATGTCGGCGGCCGGAGTACCTACACTTTATGTGTTCAATTGCCCAGATAACGGAGGCTATCGCATTCTGTCGGCTGATGATATCGCGTATGCCGTGCTGGGATATTCCGAAACCGGAAGCTTTGATCCAGGCAATATGCCTTCGCAGCTCGCATGGTGGCTGAAGCAGAACAGCGACATGATTGCATTTTACGCAGGTAGTACCATCGATGGCCAGATAGCACCCGCCGCGGATGATAAGCAGAGAATCGAACCTTTGTGCAAGTCGAAGTGGGATCAGGGAAAACCTTACTATAACGACTGTCCCAAGGACCGTAACCGCAATACATATACAGGGTGCGTGGCCACTTCTATGGCGCAGGTTATGTATTATCATAAGTATCCTGAAGTGGGTGAGGGTTCGCATTCATATTCATGGAAAGGCAACACTCTGTCGATGGATTTCAGTGAGACTCCGTTCGACTGGGACAATATGCTGGACGTGTATCAGACCGGCAAGTATACAACCACTCAGTCCGCGGCTGTCGCGCACTTGATGAAGTCCTGCGGCTATTCCATGGATATGAATTATGGTACCGAATCCTCGGGCACACAGGGCGTGCTGATTGCCAACGCTCTCAAGACTTACTTCAAATATGACGGCAACTGCAACGTGAAGTGGCGTATGGCCTACTCCGCCGCCCAGTGGGCCGACCTGGTTTACGACAACCTTAAGAATGTAGGACCGGTCATTTTCAACGGCCATGAATATGAGTCGGCGGGACACTCTTTTGTATGTGACGGTTATGACGGCCGTGGCTACTACCATATCAACTGGGGATGGGGCGGCCTGAGCGACGGTTGGTTCTCGCTCGAGGCCCTGAATCCCAGCGCACAGAGCACCGGCGGCGGTGTCGGCAGCGGTTTCAACTATGGTCTGAACGGTATTTTTGGCATCCAGCCTCCAACAGGAGAGGAAGTGGTTACCCCTCCCGATAACATGCTGTGTTATGGAGGTGTTACCGCTACAATGAACGGTCGCTATATTGAGTTCGCCCAGAACAGCTGGTATCCCCAGGGATGGTATGACGCAATGGATCATGAAATCAAGGTGAACATGGGAATAACCATTGAGCCAGTCGACGGAACCGAAGGTGAGGTACATGAGATAAACGGCACTTTCGGAGGCAGTCGTCTACTTACCCTTCAACCTGGTTATTATTACGGGTCCGCATCCGGGCCTCGTGCTCCCGTTCCTACTTTGACCGACGGACGCTACAAAGTGACTATCACTATCCGAGACATGAAGAAAGGTGCTCCAGAAACACGCGTGCCGATCATTGTGTCGTACGGTTGTCCCAACTATGTATATCTGAATGTTAGCAGCGGCGTACAGACTGTCGAGAATGTTGATATAGCAGAATTGGTGGCGGAGAACCTGGTGCTGGATTCCGAGCTATACTCCGGTTGCAATGCTCGTTATAAGGCCACTCTGAAGAATAGCAGCGAGTTCGAGCTGACGGAGACGATAGTGCCGGCTTTGCTTAAGAACGGCAGAATTGTGATGCTGGGCAATCAGACTCCCACTACGATAGCTCCCAAGAGCGAGGGTGAGGTGGAATGGATCTGCAAGATGGTCCTTCAGGGAAACAATAAGGCGCCGACGGTCGACACAGAATATGAGCTGGCTATCGTTAATCCCGTGACTTCTGAAATTCTCGGTAGATACGGTAATGTCACGATGAAACCAAAGCCTGCCACTGCGCGTTTGGTAGGAAATTCCTTTATCATAGAAGGTGCCACCGCTGAAACAGTGGAAACGAACATAGGAAATGCGATCATCAATACCATAGAGACCAATCATTTCAACACGGTGCTGAAATATACTGTGGACATGGGTTTCTTCGACGGCGTGATATCTTACAGTATATACAAGCGCGCCGGGCTGGAAGACTACAATACCCAGGAACTGATGAACGCCGGCATATATAGTTGCCAGCCTTTGGAGGCGCAGGGTGCTGAAAACACTCTGAATGTTCCCATTGACTTCGCGCAGGCAGAAGTGGGTTCATACTATGTGCTTCGCGCAACTTATACAGCAGGCAACTCCGAGAAACTGTTGATGAACGTCAATTTCATAGTGAAGAAAGTTGAGTCCGGAGTTGTAGAGGTAGAAGTTGAAAATAATGACGCTCCAGTACGCTATTTCAACATGCAGGGCATCGAGATCAACGAACCGGTTCCTGGACAGATTGTGATTGTCCGTCAAGGTAACGTATCGCGCAAAGTGCGTTTCTGATTTATCTTATATCAAATAATATAAGGCGCGGGCTGTCGAAGTCCGCGCCTTTATGTTACGGAAAATAGGGATTATTCGGAATGTGTTGTAATTTTGTCGGTATATGTGAAAAATAGTGGATGAAAAGTTTGCGTAATCAAAAATAATGTGTAATTTTGCAACCAAAAGCTAATAAAAGCGGTATTGGTTCAACGTCTAAGGTTAATTTTAATAAAAAATGGTATCTCGGACGTTTGTTAAGGTAATAATCTGTGTCAATAACGGATCAATATAAAACAGAGAGTAATATAAAGCTAATTATAAACTAAATCTCATTCTTATGAAGAAAGTTTACGCAGCAAGTTTGGCTATGGCCGTAGCAATGGCGGCCAATGCCGCACCGATCGAGAAGTCGGTGAAGTTCGAGACTCAGCCTATGACTATGTCGCAGGCGAATCTTGAAGCAGTGTTCGCTCCGTCAGCTATGGAGCCGACAACGGTGACTACTCCCAAGGCCATCAGCAGCATCGATGATCTGGTAGGTCTGAAGAGTTGGTCATGTGTCGGCCATCTGAACGGTGACGGTAAGAACGGTCCCCGAAAGGATGCATGTTATTTCAGCAAAAGCGACGAGACCACAATTCTCATGGAGAACTTCCCTTGGGGTGGAAAGATCACAAAGATGCTGGTGAACATCAATGCCAAGACCGTTACCGTTATGAACAATCAGGCCGTTGGTGAAAACGGTACTGATATGGTTTACCTCTATTTGTATAAGGCAGTACCGAATGGAGACAAGAAGGATCTGGTATCACAGACATCTGTAAAGGGAACTATCAAGGATGACGGTACCATTACTTTCCCCGAGGACATTTACTTCGGTGCTTCGGATCCCGCAAACGAACCTAATGGTAGCTACTACTATCTGGACAGCAATAATGAATTCTCATATCTTCCTTTCAACACACCTGTTGAAGCTGATTATGAGAGCGTAGGTACTGCCACATTCACCGACGGTTGGTTCAACGCACTAATGATCGTTGATGGACTGGAGCCTATCGTCGATACGGATGTTGAAGTGCTTCGTAACAAGACCAATAAAAATCTTGTGGCTCTGAAGAACCCCTATAACAATCCTGAGTGGGTAAGTGTGTTTGGTGCCGAATTGACAAATAATGGCTATATCCTTCTTGATCTTAGCGATCCGACATGGGTGCAGGTCGTTCCCGTAGTGCCGTGTAATCTGGAAGTAGAAATGGAGGACGGCAGCAGGACAGTGTTCTATCCGTACAATCAGGAAGGTCTGTATGTATGGCAAGGTGTTGACTACAGCGGTATAAAAGAAGAGTGGGAGACCTTCGGGGAACCCATTTCCAATGTTGATGAGAATGGTCTCGTATCATTGTATCATCTCTTTTTCGGTGAAGATCATGCTCCGACGGGTTACTATTGGTGGGTTTCGTGGCCCGAGGATGAAGTTAAGTCAGCATCCGTTCAGCTTCCCGCCGGAACTCTGGGTATCGAAGGTGTAGCCACCGACATGGTTGACGGTCCCGTTAAGTACTACAACCTGCAGGGTGTAGAGATCGCAGCTCCCGTCAAGGGTCAGCTCACGATCAAGAAGCAGGGCAACAAGAGCGTTAAGTTCATCGCCCGCTAATCCGCATCAAAGACATTATAAAAGGAGCGGTCTCGTCGAGACCGCTCTTTTTGTGTTTTGTCATATCAGAATTAATTTGTAGCTTTGTGGAGGATGTAGGGACGTGCCTTAGGCATGTTTGTCAGTGTATAATTGTAATAATATTTATGACTGGAATGAAAAAGATATTGATTATAGCGGCTGCCGCCGGTATGGCCGTGATGCCGGTGGCGTGCAGCCACAAGAGTACCGGCGCAGACAACAACAATGAAATTACAGCTATGCCTGTGAACGGAGGAGGAGAGAGTTTTATACCCAAGGCCACTGTTTTCAAGATGAGCGGACCGTACGCCGACCATGTGGCGGTGACGTTGGACAATAACGGCGAACTGGCATATTATCCGGCCCCTTCCGACATAACTGTCAATTCGGTGCCGGTGTATCTTGGCGACGGATGGTGGCTGAACCGGCAGGGTCTGGGCGCCAACTCGGTGTTCACCACCTGGACCATGGCTGAATATGCCAAATTGCCTTCCACACCTTCGCCCGCGGAGATCAAGGCCCATATCATTCCCGACGCCCGCGTCACGGAGTTCAGAAAGACATCCGTAGCCATCACGGATGCTATGCAGAATATTGCTCGCATAAAATCGGAATTATAATACATTGACGGCTAATTTATGCGAATCCGATATGAAGTTAGTGCAGGATTCAGCACAGTAATTTATGTATGTTTTTGCATGGAGATCGTATAGGATTCGGCAAGTAATATGTATGTTTTTTGGGCACATGGAGATCGTATAGGTTATGAATAGTTAAGGCAGAATGATTTGAGTGGAGATACGCGACCCCTACAGGGTCGCGGGCTACCGCAGAGATCAACACCCAGGGTCCGGGAATCAGCCATTGGCTGATTCCCGGACCCTGGGCCAAAGTACGCGACCTCTCCGAGGTCG
>USIY01000042.1 GCA_900554845.1 uncultured Bacteroidales bacterium
CGCGATATATGGGGCATGAATCTCCGGTGATGAAGCACGTCAAGTCCGAATTGCTCCGCGGCCCATTTTACGTTATCCTCGTTCTCCGAGCGATTGAACGTGCAGGTGGAATATATTAGCACTCCACCCGGCAGCAATGAGTTGACGGCGTTTGTCAGGATGTCGCGCTGCAGTTGCGCGCATTGACGGATAAGTCCGGGACTCCATTGCGAGCGCGCGGCTTCCTCCTTGCGCATCATTCCTTCGCCTGAGCAAGGGGCGTCGACGGCCACAAGATCAAAGGTCTCTCCTGCTTCGCCAAAACGGGCTGTGTCGTTGTTTGTGACCACTATGCGGGGATAACCCCATTTAAGCAGGTTCTCTCGTAATATGCCGGCGCGCTGAGGCATGAATTCGTTGGATACGAGTGTCCATCCGTCGTGTAATGCATTAAGCATTGACGTGGATTTGCCTCCAGGGGCGGCGCACATGTCAAGGGCGAGTCCGGGCGCCATGTCCGAACAATATTCCGAAACCAATTGCTCGTAAATCATCGAGCTTGCGTCCTGCACATAGAATGCTCCGGCATGCAGCAGCGGGTTGAGCGTGAAGGGCGGCCGTTCGGGGATATAGAAACCGCTGGGACACCATGGCACGGGTTCGAGTCCTGTGTATCCCAGGATTTTTTCGGCTTCAGCTTTTGTAATGTCGCCAAGTTTGCGGCGGTTAAGCTTGATGCTTACGGATGGATCGGTGTCGAGAGCGGCAATCAGCGCCTCGCCATCTATTCCAGGCATCTGCCTGATCATTTCTTTGAATCCTTCGGGTATCGGAGTGTCCATAATTGTTGCAAAGTTAATAAAAACGGGTGTACTTGGCATATTTATTTTCAAATAGTGACGATTTATGTTAACTTTTTTTGACATTTATGTGTTTATATCGAAAATAAACGTTAATTTTGTAACGAAATTCTGTGACTTAGTGCTTACAAAAGTGTATCGCATTGGTTTGAAAATACTGTCACTGACCATAGTGGCATTAGCAATAGGGTTATCAACGGGTTGCCACGGTGGGAAACGCACCGCAGCCACTGATTCCGTATCAGTAGAGGAATCAGAGAATTATCATGCCGACAACGACATAGCGATGACTGTCCGGAGTCTTATGGACGCATTGAAAGTGGGAGAGAAGCTTGATTCCGCCAATTACGATTATCGAGGAGTCCTGACAGACGGTGTGGGGCGTCCGCTTTATACCACTGTGCAAGGTGTCCCGGGACAATGGGAGGTTGATGTCACCTCTTCGACATCGGCGGTGATTCGCAACACGCATGTCGGCGATCTATTGCCGCTGGATCTTGAACATTATCTTGTCAACACTCTTGAATCCGCTGATTCGGGAATAGTTCCGGTGCATGCTGAGGAAGATGAGGAAATAGGGGGAGACACGGTTCGGCGGGTTATTTATGATTTTGGGGGCGGATTCTTGCGCATAGAGACGAGGAAGGTCGCTTCCGCCGAGGGGGTGGAAGGCGCGGTGATGAATATTACGGCTGCTAAATATCTACCGATTTGATTCCCTGAAGTATTGCTGACATGGGATTTGTGGGGAGAAAGATTTATAATTTGCAATATCGGCGGGAAATAGTTAATTTTGTGATATGGATATGGATATGGAATTGACTCCCGCATTGTATCTGATTCCTGTGGACTTGAGCGATGCCGCGCCGGACTGTGTCTTGCCGCAGGGCAACCTTCGCATAGTTCGCGGGATACGCCATTTTATTGTGGAAAATTTGCGGTCCGCACGTAGATTTCTGAGACGTTGGGACCGGGAGTTCCCCATTGACGAGTGTGAATTTCATGAATTGAACACTCACACAGAGCGCTCGGGCGTGTCGGCGTGGCTTGACCCTTTGCGTATGGGTACGCCGATGGGATTGATGAGTGATGCCGGATGTCCGGCCGTGGCCGATCCGGGATCCGATATTGTAGCCGTTGCGCAGGCCGAGGGTTTGAGAGTGGTGCCTTTGGTCGGTCCTTCGTCAATACTGCTGGCATTAATGGCCAGTGGCTTCAATGGGCAGGGATTCACGTTTAACGGTTATATTCCAGTGGCCGCACAGGCGCGTGAGGAACGAATCTCCGATATGGAGCGAATAGCCCGGCGTACGGGACAGACTCAGATTTTCATCGAGACTCCGTATCGTAATAACAAGATGGTGCAGTGTCTGGCCGAGACTCTGCGTCCTGAGACCATGTTGTGTGTCGCCACCGACATTACGGATCCGTCACGTGAGGAAATTGTCACCATGTCGGCACAGGCATGGCGTAACGCAAAGTATGATTATGACAAGCGTCCGGCAATATTTTTGATACATGTGGCGTCGGCGGCTCCCGCCGCGGCAAGAAAGGGGGCGGCGAAACGATGAAGAGAAAAGGACGAAACGATAAAATTTCGTTTCAACAACCGATGCTCCCTTTCGAGGAATTCTATGAATGGGATAACTCCGATACCATAGAGGAAAAGAGAGTATCTGATGTTTCGAACTCTTACTCCGATGATTCCGATCTGGCATTGAAGGGAGAGGATCTTGATGTCGGCCGTGAAAAACTCTATTATATTTCTTTTGGTTCGGGATCAAGCGGCAACAGTTGCTATATAGGCACTGAAGCGGGGGGAATTATTGTGGACGCAGGCATACGCACGGATTTGATAGAACAGACTCTGAAGAAGTATGATCTCGGTATGAAGGATGTAAAGGCGTTGCTTTTGACACACGATCACTCCGACCATGTGCGCTATGCCTATCAGTTGCTTCGCAGCAATCGGCATATGTCGATGTATTGCACGCCGCGTGTCCTGAACGGCATGTTGCGGCGGCATAATCTTTCCAAACGTATTAAGGATTATCACACTCCCATATTCAAGGAGATTCCGTTCAAGATTGGGAGGTTGGAGATTGTGGCATTCGATGTGCCTCACGACGGCAGCGACAATATGGGTTACTCCATAACATTCGGGAAACATCATTTTGTGCTGGCTACGGATCTGGGCGAAGTTGCGGAGCGGGCGGAGCATTACATGAGAACGGCCAATTATCTTGTTATAGAGTCGAATTATGACCGGGATATGCTTCGTTTGGGCCGCTATCCGGAGTATCTTAAGGCGCGTGTGGCCAGCGGCAGCGGACATATGGATAACGAACGCACGGCGGCGTTTTTGAAAAGTATAATAAATCCTGAGTTGAAGTATGTGTTTTTATGCCATCTGTCGCAAGATAACAATACACCTGCCAAGGCACTGAAAGCGGTACGTGACGCTTTGGAGGAAGCGGGCAAGAATGTAGGCAACGCCATGGAAGTGGCAACCGACCACCGTGCCGACGTCCAGCTGATGGCTCTTCCGCGCTACGAAGCCTCACGACTGTTCATATTTCACTGAGATGTGGCTGATGTGATTGATGTGGCTGATGTGACTGCAGGTAAATCCGATACATAAGTCACATCCGATACATCCGATACATCCGATACATCCGATATATAAGCCCGATCCGATACATCCATCACATAATGCGCAGGATGCACATCCATCACATCCATCACATCCGATGCATCCCTCTTTTCAGTAGCCGCGCGATTTGCGGCGTGCCTGGCTCATGGCCTCCTTTATGCCTCCGGTAGCAAGAAATTGACTTTCCAATGATTTGAGGACTTTTGCCAGCATTGCATCAATTTGATGGCACAATGTCAGCATTATGTTGGCGACTGTTTCATTGCTGCGCCGCTCGCATTTTTCTACGTATTCTTTAGGATCGCTATGATTGCGGCTGAAAGTCCTTACTGCATTTGTGCGCTCATCATCTTTGCTCCAGATCTCGTGTTTGTTTTGTCGTAAATAATCAGCGTAGTCTTCACGTAATTCCCTAACCGAACCTCTTGCGACGCCTATAAGTTTTATACACATTTCTACCGATACGGAGCCGTCGCTTACTCCTTCCACTATATTCTGTTTGCATGAACGGGCGGCCTGGCGCATTTGGTCCACTGTCCTTGAGCCTTTTGGAAGAGCCCTGTTGATGAACATCTCGGTGACATCGCAAATGATGACGGACTTTTTATAGACAGTCCAGTCTGAATAATTGCCTGATATTTTGAGAAATCCGTTCATGGTGTGATTGAGTTTAAATAAGATTGTTATGTGGCTGATGTGATTGATGTGACTGATGTGATTGATGTGGCTGATGTGGCTGATGTGGCTGATGTGGCTGATGTGATTGATGTGGCTGATGCGATTGATGTGGCTGATGTGATTGATGTGGCTGCAGGTAAATCCGATACATAAGTTACATCAGCCACATAAGATACATTCTTCACATTCTTCATATTCTTCACATCCGCCACATCAGTCACATTCGTTTGTTCAGATCGAGTCATCCTCGAGGTTTTCAACGGCATTGGCCGGTGCGTTGACAGTGGCTTCTTCGTTGGTGGCGGCTTCCAGTTTCTTCATGATTGAGAAGATGAAGACCGCGCTGATTGAGCAGATCACAATCAAGATAAGCCAGAGCGTCCACATCGGAATCTTTCCCCAGAGCACCATCGGAATCGATACCAGATAATTGCCGATTGCAGTTGCGGCGAACCAACCTCCCATCATCGATCCTTTATACTTTGGGGGAGCTACTTTGGATACAAAACTTATGCCCATCGGTGACAGAAGCAATTCCGCGAATGTCAACAGCAAATAGGTAGAGATTAGCCAGTTGGGGCTCACCGAGGCTTGCGTTCCGGCGATCCCGAATGATCCGACCATCAGGACGGCATACGCCACGGCCGCCATAAACATGCCGTAGCCTATCTTGCGCGGAGCGGATGGCTCATTGCCTTTCTTTGCGAGCCAACCGAACAAAGCCAGCGACACCGGAGTCAACGCCACGACATAGAAAGGATTGAATTGTTGATATTGCTGCGGCTGTATGCCCGGAAGCGGATTCGGGGTACTTTTATAAAAGTAAATCAGCGCTCCGGCCACAGCACAGAGAATAAGCAGGCTGATGATTCGACCTTTGCTGGTAGTGGACTGAAACAAGGAGAAGAGTGCGTAAACTCCTATGGCGATAGCCGTCAGAGCCCACACGTTGAAACCAATGCGGGTCCATCCGTAAGCCTCCGGAGCAGTGCAGCTTTTTGCGAATTCTGTAAGAGTGGCGCCGTTTTGGCTGAACACCATCCAGAAGAAAATCACCACGGCGAACACCAGAAGCAGAGCGACGATGCGGTCCTTGGTCTGTTTGGGAGTGAGCTGAGGCCCATTGTCGGCTTCCATGGCTCCGGTGGTGTCTTTTTTGCGGTCGGTTATCACTGAAGAATATGTCTTGCGTCCAAGACGATAGATGAGGTAGCTGATCACGAGGGATCCGCATGCAATGGCAAACGCCCAGCTGTATCCGGATGACAGAGTCTCTATGTAATGAGAGCAGAATGCGCCAACATCAGCACCCGGCGACATCCCGTTGGCGGAGGCTATGTTCACGACTTCCGCAGCGTTTTCTGCACCGTCAAGATATGCATTGCATGCCGCGGGCAATGACGCCACATAGGTGAGACCTTTGGCGTGCATGGCGGAATTGCACATGGCCGTGGCGGTCATCGGGGCAAACATGGAGCCGATGTTGATGGCCATGTAGAACAACGAGAACGCGGCGTCACGCTGGCCTTCGTATCTGGGATTGTTGTATAGGTCTCCGACCATGACCTGCAGATTGCCTTTGAACAGGCCGGTGCCTATTGAAATCAGAAACAACGCCGCGCAAAGGATCACCAGACTTCCGGTGGAGCGGATGTCTGTGGGAACCGACATCAGGAGGTATCCGCAGAACATCACGCAGATTCCCGTTATGACGCAATTGTTGAAGCTCCAGCGGTCGGCCAGCCAGCCTCCGACCAGAGGCATGAAATAAACGAATGCCAGAAAAATGGCATAAATCTGTCCCGAGACGGCCGAGTCGAAGCCGAACTTGGCCTGTAGGAACAGCAGGAAGATAGCGAGCATGGTGTAATAGCCAAAGCGCTCGCCGGTATTGGCAAGCGCTAAGACGTACAGACCCGCAGGTTGGTTTTTAAACATATACAGCGGTTACTTTATGATTCTAAAGAGCGTTATTTGGTGACGCGTTCCAACCAGTTCACCATTGCGAACATAACTCCCATGGAGACAGCGCATACACCGAAGAAAACGGTCCATGCCACCCATATGGGACATGCGTTGTAGATCAACGGGCCGATGAACAGCATGATGTTGCCGACTGCTGTTGCGCCGAGCCAGAGTCCCTGGCAGAGACCCTGAAGATGTTTGGGAGCTACTTTTGAAACGAACGACAGGCCCAGAGGGGATATGAACAGCTCGGCGACTGTCAGGAAGAAATAGAGTACGAACAGTACCCAAGGACCGGTTTTAAGGGACTCTGCCACTTCAGGCGAGAGGGCCTTGAAAGCTTCGGCCGAAGGATAACCCTTGATTGCGGAGAATACGGCAAGGAAAACGTACGCCAGGCCTGCCAGACCCATGCCGATCGCGATCTTGCGTGGGGTGGAGATCTCTTTGCCGCGGCGTGCGCGGGAACTGAAGAACCACATGACCACAGGTGTGAGGACGATCACATAGAATGGATTCAGTGCCTGCCAGATTTCGGGCTGTATGCTGCTGGTCTTAACGAAATCGCGTGCGAACAATGAAAGTGATGTTCCGTTTTGGTGGAACGAGAACCAGAAGAATATTGCGATGCCCAAAACGGCGAAAAGAGCGTACATTCGCTGTTTGATTTCCTTGGCCATTGCGATTTTCTCTTCCGGAGTGTAATTTACTGTCTCCGCTTTCTCTTTCTTGGCAGGCGACGGCAGGCTCTTCTTTGTGGCAACGAAGATAGTCAGGGAGAGGAGCATGGCCGCTACGGAAGCGATAAATGAATAATGGATGCCTGTGTTGAACACATTCAGATAAGTGGAGCAGAACTGCGAGATGTCGCCGGCGGCGTTGCCTCCCACTTGCGTGATAAGGGCGTATAGGTTGTTGAGATTCTGCGTGTCCATGCTGTCGGTAAGGCTCAGGTACTCATGGCAGAGCGCCGGAAGCGAGGCGTTGTAAGCCAGTCCGTTCTCTCCCAGCCACCAGCTGCGCAGCATAGGTGCCACAAATGGAGCGATCAGACCGCCGATGTTGATGAACACATAGAAAATCTGGAATCCGGAATCACGCTGCGCCGCGTAACGGGGGTTATCGTAAAGTTGTCCGACGATGGCCTGCAGGTTGCCCTTGAACAATCCGTTGCCGAACGCTATCAGGAACAGTGCGGCGCATGTCAGCGTCAGAAGCCACGCGAAGTTCCCGGCGTTGGCAAAAATCGGAATCGAGAGTACGATGTAGCCCACGGACATGATGCAGAGACCGGTGATGATGGTCCCTTTGTAGTTCTGTGTCTTGTCCGCGATCAGACCGCCGACCAGACTAAGCACATATATGCCGCAATAGAAGCAGGAATAGATGATTGCGCTGGTTTCTTCCTTCAGTCCGAATTTGGAGCAAAGGAACAACACGAGCACAGCGTTCATGATGTAGTATCCGAAACGTTCGCCCATGTTTGACAGAGCAGCCGGAATCAGACCCTTGGGTTGGTTTTTGAACATATTAAATTAGGTTTGGTTTGAAAAGCGTATTGTTGTTGGGGGAAGGCCTTCGTCATTTCCCCGCTTTGTCCATCAGGGCGTATGCAGTGGCGTAGTCTCTGATCTGCTTCACCATCGCCACCAGACCGTTGCTGCGGGTGGGAGAGAGGTGCTGCGACAGTCCGATACGATCAATGAAATATAGGTCGGCGTCAAGAATTTCCTGTGGCGTCCTGTCGTTGAGGACACGCATCAGAAGCGCTACGATTCCCTTTACGATCATTGCGTCGGAATCGGCGTCGAAGTGAATCCGGCCCTCTTCGGTGCGGTGCGCCGCGATCCATACACGGCTCTGACATCCCTCTATCAGATTGGATTGGGTCTTTTCCGATTCCGGATATTCTGGAAGCGTGTTTCCTTGTTCGATAATATAGGCGTAACGATCCATCCAGTCGTCGCCCAGACTCTCGAATTCTTCTATTATTTCGTCTTGTGCTTCGTTTATTGCAGACATATAAGTTTCCCGTTTATAATGTACAGGCCAAAGTTACTAATTTTTTTCGGAAAGGGAGATATATCCGTGGTAAATTCTGCGGATTAATAAAAATTAATGGCATTAAGTTTGGCCAATTGGATAAAAATGACTAATTTTGTGCCGTAAGTCGTAGCAAAGGCAGATAAGCCGAGCACTAACTTCTCCTGAGGTACTTGATAACAAGTGTGTCTCAGGGGTATTTTTTACTATCTACATAGGAATCGGATTTAAGAAATGGCAACATATCTGACCCAAGAGGGTTACAATAAGAAAATGGAAGAGCTGTCGGCCCTTGAGGCTCAGCGCCCCATGATCAAACAGGCTATAGCCGAGGCAAGAGACAAAGGAGACCTGTCGGAAAATGCTGAGTATGACGCCGCCAAGGAGGCGCAAGGTATGCTCGAGATGAAGATTTCCAAACTCAAGGAGCTCGTGGCCACGGCCCGTATAATCGACGACTCGAAACTCAATACAGAAATAGTTCAGCTGCTGAACAAGGTCACTATCAAGAACAAGGCCAACGGGATGCAGATGACCTATGCTATTGTTACGGAAAACGAGGCAAATCTTCGTGAAATGAAGATCGCCAGCAACACTCCGATCGCCAAGGCCCTGATGGGTCATCGTGTGGGAGATGTCGTTAAGGTTCAGGTCCCTGCCGGAACAATGGATTTCGAGATAATTAAAATAGACATTTAAGTTACCCAACATAGCTGCCCTGTCCGGCTTAAAGCTGCCAGCCGGGCACTTGCGTAACCAACGTCCGACATCAGGCCGGAATAAAAATCACCTACCATGACAATATTCTCAAAGATTATCGCCGGGGAGATACCCTGTTACAAAGTCGCTGAAGACGAGAATTATTTCGCCTTCCTTGATATCAATCCGGTGAACTGGGGCCATACCCTGGTGGTGCCCAAACGGGAGACCGATTACATCTTCGATATCGCTGACGACGAACTGGCCGGGATGGTGTTGTTCGCCAAGAAAGTGGCGAAAGCTATGAAAAAGGCAATACCCTGTCGTAAGATTGGTGTAACGGTCTTGGGTCTGGAGGTTCCGCACGCGCACATCCATCTTGTTCCACTGGAGCGGGAGGGAGATATGGACTTCAGCAATAAGATTTCTGATCCGGATCCGGAGAAGATGAAGACCATAGCCAAGGCCATTAGCGGCGCCCTGGACTAACCGAATTTAAATTTGAATTCATGAAACTCTCATCGGGACGCCCAAAAGGCGTCCCGATATTGTTATTATTTACAGAGAGTGGATCAGAATGCTCTATGTAATCAAAAAGATACCCAATATGGACAATTTCAGATTTCAGTCGCCGACGGAGTTTATCTTCGGACGTGACACCCAGAAGAATACCGGTGACGCCCTGAGACGTTACGGAGCCCAGAAAGTAATGATAGTATACGGCAGTGACCGCATCAAGCGTGAAGGATTGTTCGAACAGATTGTGGGCTCGATCAAAGACGCGGGTCTGGAATGGGTTGAATATGGAGGCATCGCCCCCAATCCCACTGCCGCGAGCGTATATGAGGGAATTGCAGTGGCTGTAAGTGAAAACGTGAATTTTGTATTGGCTGTAGGTGGAGGCAGCCCTATCGACGCCGCCAAAGGGATAGCTCTCGGCGCCGTTTACGACGGTGATTTCTGGGATTTCTACTGCGGCAAAGCGCAGCCTGTCGCCGCCCTTCCCGTAGGCGTGGTTCTTACAATTCCGGCAGCAGGTAGTGAAGGCAGCGGTAATTCCGTGATAACTAACGAAAAGACACACCAGAAGATATCGGTGCGTTATCCCTTCGTGCTTCGTCCGCGTTTTGCCATTATGAATCCCGAACTGACCTATTCCCTTCCGTGGTTCCAGACAGCGTGCGGTATCGTCGACATGATGGCCCATATATATGAAAGATATTTTTCACCTACTGAGGGCACCCAATTGGTGGACGCCTATTCCGAGGCCATTCTGCGGGATGTCATGGATCAGGCCATGACTTTGCGTCTGGACGGAGAGAATTATGATGCCCGCGCCGATGTGATGTGGGCAGGAACCTTGGCGCATAACGGACTGTGCGGTGTAGGAAAGGTGGAGGATTGGTCGTCCCACCGCATGGAACATGAGATCTCAGCATTTTACGATGTGGCTCACGGAGCCGGCTTGGCAGTGATCATTCCTGCCTGGATGACGTTCTGCGCAAAACGCAATCCCGACAAGCTGTGGCGTTTCGCAATCAATGTGATAAGTGTGGATCCCGCTGGAAAAGACACCGAGGATATTATCGACGAGGGCATCTCCGAACTTAAAAATTTCTATCATGACATGGGATTGACCACAAATCTGAGGGAACTCGTAGGGAAGGAGCCAGACATTGACATGATGGTCGAGTCGTTGCACCGCAACATGGGCGACACGCTCGGTGCCTATGTCCCTCTTTCGATGGACGATTGCCGTGAAATCTATAAACTCGCTCTTGAAGGTTAAAGCGTATGGAGATAACTAATTTCATCAAGCTTTACGAAAAAAGTTTTGTCGAGAATTGGGATTTGCCGGCGCTGACGGATTATGTCAGCGGCAAGACTATGAATTACAGCGAGCTGGCTACCAATATCGCGAAGATCCATATGTTCTTTATGAATCTGGGGGTCAAGCAGGGAGACAAAATTGCGATATGCGGCAAGGATTCTGTCAATTGGGTGATGGTCTATATGGCCACGGTTACATACGGTGCTGTCATTGTGCCGATTCTTGCGGATTTCAATCCTCACGACGTGACCCATATAGTGAATCATTCCGAGGCTGAGCTGCTGTTCGTGTCCAAGTCGGTGTGGGAACCGATGGAACCGGAGAAACTGCTGAATCTTAAAGGAGTGCTTAGCATAGACGACTTCAAGTGCCTTGACGAACGACCCGGCGTAGAAATAAACCGGACATTGCGTCTGCTGACACGTCGTTTCCGCACCCAGTATCCAAAAGGATATACTTCGTATGATATCCATTATGCGGACCGTGATAATTCCGAGATCGTGGAGATAAATTATACTTCAGGAACTACGGGTTTCTCCAAGGGCGTGATGCTTACCGGCGAGAATCTGGCGGGAAATGTATGCTTCGGCATCGACACTCAGCTTCATTTCCGCAGCAGTCGCGCGTTGGCGTTCCTGCCGATGGCCCATGCGTACGGTTGTGCCTTTGATATGTTGACGCCTATGGCAGTAGGATCGCATGTGACAATTTTGGGAAAGACGCCTTCCCCCAGAATCCTTATCAAAGCCATGAACGAGGTGCGGCCGAATCTTGTGATCTGTGTCCCTTTGATTCTTGAAAAAATTTACAAGAATCAGATATTGCCGATGATTTCCAAAGGCACCATGCGGTGGACGCTGGCGGTGCCTTTTCTGGATACATACATATATGGTAAAATACGCCGTAAGCTTGTAGACGCTTTCGGGGGCAATTTTGAGCAGGTCATTGTGGGAGGCGCCCCTCTCAACCATGAGGTCGAGGAGTTCCTGCATAAGATCAAATTCCCGTTCACAGTAGGTTACGGCATGACGGAGTGCGGACCTTTGATCAGCTATACCCATTGGAAAAAGTTTATTCCTGGGTCTTCGGGACGGCTGTTGCCTGACATGCAGGCGTTGATTCTTTCGGAAGATCCTGAGCATATTCCCGGCGAGATCTGTGTGAAGGGCCCCAATGTGATGAAAGGATATTACAAGAATCCTCAGGCCACGGAGCTGGTGCTGGACAACGACGGCTGGCTGAAGACCGGAGACATGGGCACAATGACAAGCGACGGCACGTTGTTCCTGCGCGGCCGCAGCAAAACCATGATTTTGTCGGCGTCGGGTCAGAATATTTATCCTGAGGAAATCGAGGCGAAGCTCAACAATATGCCTTTCGTGGCGGAAAGTCTCGTGGTGGAACGCGACGGTAAGCTGGTAGGTCTGGTTTATCCCGATTACGATGCCCTGGATCGTTTTGATGTGCCAACATCCGACATGGACAACACTATGGAGAATATCCGTAAGGAACTCAACGAACTCGTGGCGCCGTATGAACGCATATCCAAGATCATTCTGATGCCCACCGAGTTCGAGAAGACGCCGAAGCGAAGCATAAAACGCTTCCTCTATACGCGTTAACATTGGCTTTAACACTTGTGCGTCAACTATTGCCTTTGTATGAATGTTTTATAAATACAAATGGACAGCCGTATCAATAATGACGGCTGTTGCGGACCGTTTGATTTTGAACTGTTAAGTGGCTTTTAATAAAAAGTTAATGTATATTTTGGATTGTTTTTGGACAGGTTTCGCAAGGAGAGGAGGGAGC
>USIY01000043.1 GCA_900554845.1 uncultured Bacteroidales bacterium
TCGAAGTAATAGAGATTGACCGCATCCTCGAACGAAGCGCCCTTGACATACTCGTGTGTCCGGTTGCGAAGCTCGGGATAAGATTTTTCAAATGGAAACAGGTAAAAACCAAGGCGGTAATACCCTATATCCAACAGGATTTCACGCGCCTTGTCCGCGTTATTGACAGTTAGACCCCTTGATTTCAGAAGGTAGAGCTGCTGGTCTATTGTCGTTCCAGTTGAAGATGCATATTTATTTTTATTTTTTATCTGTCGTTTCATATGCTCTTAAACAAAATATAGGCCAGATTACAGAAATAATCATTAACTTTGCGTTCAAATCACCATATTTGAATTATGGAAGACTTAAATCGCCTTAAAGTAGTTCTTGTGGAAAAAAGACAAGTTGGTGGCTTGTAGCGGAACTGGGCAAGAATCCATCCTCTATTTTCAAGAGGCGTACCAATGTTAGCCAACACAATATGCAAACTTTAAACAGGATTGCAGAATTACTGGATGTCGATATTAAACAGTTGATCAACAGCAATAGGTAGCAATAATCTTCATATGAGATATTTAGGGAGCAAGGATAAACTTATACCAGCAATTCAGTCCTTATTATCAGAAAAGGGATTGACTAGTAAACCGTGCGTTTTTTTTGATGCGTTTTGTGGTACCGGTGCAGTTGCAAATAGTTTAAAGGATGTTTTTCATCTAGTTATTAATGATTCTATGAATTGGAGTGTTTTATATTCCAGAGGTCGAATCGTTGGCAATACTTGCACTTTTGAAAAATTAGGTTTTGATCCATTTCTATTCTTTAAAAAAAACAATGAACTCAAAAAAGGATTTATATACAATACTTATTCTCCGGCTAAAACTGACAGAATGTATTTTACACCTGAGAATGCGGGAAGAATAGATTATATCAGAGATAAAATTGAGGAATGGAACAATGCCAACCTCCTTTCAGAAAACGAATACGCATATCTTATTTATTGCTTGATTGAAGGGGTATCAAGCGTATCAAATACGGCGGGTGTATATGGTGCATTTTTGAAGCATTGGGATCCACGGTCGCATAATAAATTCCAATATGTGCCAATACAGGACAATCTGTTTTCTGATATGACATCGGCTCTCTCATTAAAATCATTTTGTGCAAGAATAGAAGACATAATTGAAGATATTGAGTGCGATATATTATATCTTGACCCTCCCTATACTCAAAATCAATATGGAACCCAGTATCATCTCTTAGAAACACTAGTTCTTGATGATAAACCATCTGTTAGTGCAATAACCGGTTCTCGACCAGTCGGCCCGATGAAATCGTTTTGGTCTAAAGATTTCTTTTCCCAGGTCCTATTTGAGTATGTAATAGCCAAGACCAAAGCTCAATATATTCTTTTTAGCTATAACAATGATGGATTTATGTCAAAAGAATACATTGAAGCCGTCATGAAACGATATGGCCAAGTGGAATCATTTACTTGCGTAGAAATTGATTACAAAAAATATAACAATTTTAAATGTCGTGGACGAGAAGGACATTTTGAATATCTTTTCTTTATTGAAAAGAAGGCAGAGAGTAATGTTGTATTTGAATCTCCTCTGAATTATTCTGGGAGTAAAGCAAAGATGATTCCCTTTATCAAATCGATGCTCCCTCGACAAATTAAAACATTTGTAGACGTATTTGGTGGCGGGTTTAATGTTGGAATCAATATCGATGCTGACAGAATTATATACAATGATATCAATCCTTTTGTTGTAGAATTAATAAAATCTTTTAGACATATTGAATGTGTCGATTATCTCAAGTCAATAAATAGATTTATCAAAGAATATGATTTAGCCCCAAATAACAAAGAATCATATTTGGCTCTACGGCATGAATATAACAATTTACCACAAGAGAAACGATCTCCTGTGATGCTTTACGCCTTAATCCTTTTTGGATTCCAACAACAGATTCGGTTTAATTCAGATTACGAATTTAACATCCCGTGTGGTTCGAGACGCTTTAATGACAGGATTATTGCCAAGTTGGTTTCATTCTGCCGTATAATAAAAGATAAAGAGGTTGTATTCTCAAATATTCCATTTGATAAATTGAATAAAATAACTGAGGATGGCACAGTGTATTATTTCGATCCTCCTTATAGGGAAACGACCGCAACTTATAACGATGGGAAACGTGGGTTTGAAGGTTGGACAATTGAACATGAACGAAATTTATGTTCGCTCATAGACTCGTTAACATCTAAACATGTCAAATGTGTTTTTTCATATGTCCTGAAAGTTGATTCTTTTTATAACCACGATATTGAAAATTGGGCTAATGAAAAAGGATATAGAATTGTATCTGTTCCAGAGGCTCAAGGAAGATATAATGACCGCCAAGAAGTGTTAATTTTAAATTATTGATTATGTCCGCTATAATTTCATATAGACCTAATACACAGAAAATTCACAATGGATTTAAGAATATTTTGACACCGTCTATTCTTGAAAATATCTGTGTTAGAATTACTGGGAACCGCACATATAGTGTGGTTGAACTAAATGACACTTATAACAAAGGAAGATTAATAACATTAAATTATAATAATACAACTCATTACATAACATTATCCGAAAGTAGAATTGAAGGTCGAAATTCGAGTTTGCAAAGCGTTCCAACTGCAATAAATGTTTTTTTCGCAGACCCGAATCCCAATAAAAAATTGTGGTATTTCTTTGTTCCTCATACCGGGAATCCATTTACTGATTATCATCTTGTTTACTATCGGTTAATGATGACAGCGGGAATTGAGTTCCTTAATTTGGACAGTTATTATTCAGGATTATTATTGCCATATTCTTCAGTTGATGATTTAATTGCTGAACGCAGTCGTAATCAGAGTAGTAACCGAAGCAATAATTCTTCGTTTGTTTCAAAAACGGAGGACAAAATTCAGTTGTATGCAAAAACATATGGAGCCAATAAATATGAGTCAACAGTTTTTGGCGTAGCTCTATCTCGAATAGCAGATAGACCAATCGACGTATTTGCTGTGTCTGAGCAAGATTTAATCAATCTACCAGCTTCTTCGCTTGCGACATTTAGTGAATTAGGTAATATATCTGTATATAACACTTCCTTAAGATTGAATAGACTAGCACCAGATAACGAAGATACCCTTCGCCTACGGTCTGCGGCCTATAACTACAATCTTTTTGATCGTATTGGTATGAAGAAGTGTGCTTTATGTGGCTGTGAAATCCCCGAGATTATTCATGGTGCTCATATTTGGGGAGTGTCTGAAATAAGGAATTGCGAGATAATTGATGATGAGCAAAAATACGCTCACGCAACGAGTGGTCACAATGGTTTATGGCTCTGTCATAATCATCATAAATTATTCGACTCTAACCTATTAGCATTTAATAACGAAGGACGTTGTTTAATCAGGAGCGCAATACCGCAAGAATATGAAACTTTTATTTCTGATTCTATCATAGCGAACTCACTACAGCAAAATATTTTAAGTGATGATTTCCGCTATTATCTGACCCAAAGGAATAGTGCAATAAACCTTTCATCTTATATTGCGGTGTAAAAAACATTATACAATGTTTCTCAGTAGCTACCATAACACTACCATAACACGTCAAAATTTTTTTGGTGGGATTGGGAAAATTTTATAACTTTGTGCTTTCAAATCCAAAGCATGAGTACTTACATTGGCAAGGCGTCATGCGGAGAGAGACGTGAAGTACGTTTTTCAAAGATGCACGGTGCCGGAAATGATTATATTTATCTCAATGGTTTTGAGCCCGTTCCCGATGACCTGAGTAAATTGGCCATCGAAGTAAGCGACCCCCATTTTGGAATAGGATCGGACGGGCTTGTGGTGATTCTCCCCAGTGACATAGCTGATTTCCGGATGCGGATGTTCAATGCCGACGGCTCAGAAGCCGAGATGTGCGGCAACGCCTCCCGATGCGTCGGAAAATATGTTTACGAGAAAGGATTGACGCGAAAAACCACTGTCACATTGGAGACCCTCGCCGGCATCAAGGTGCTGGAACTTACCACCGAAGGCGACCGCGTTACCGAAGTCACTGTAGATATGGGATCGCCTGAGCTTAAGCCTGAGCTTATTCCCGTTGTCAGTAAAAATCCCGAAGCTAAGGTCAGCGAGGCTGAGACGGTCAACGGTATAGAGTATAAAATCACATCTGTCAGCATGGGCAACCCTCATGCTGTTATTTTTGTTGATGAAATTACGGACCGTCAGGTGCTGGAAGAGGGTCCGGTGCTTGAAACGGCGGAGATCTTCCCCAAGAAGTGCAACATTGAATTCGCCAAGGTAGAGGACCGAGGCCACATCCGTATGCGTGTATGGGAGCGTGGCACCGGCGAGACCTGGGCCTGCGGCACGGGAGCCTGCGCCACGGCCGTGGCGGGAGTCCTAAACGGCTTGGTGGACCGTCAGGTGGACATCATCCTGCGCGGAGGTACTCTGCATATACATTGGGACAAAGATACCGGCCACGTGATGATGACAGGGCCCGCAAAATTCATCTGTGACGGAGTTTTCTACAGACCATAAAAGAATATTAATATGAAGATAAACGATAATTTTGAGAAATTGCCCGAGAGCTATCTGTTCTCCACTGTGGCGCATAAGTTGAGGGATTTCCGTGAATCGAATCCCGGAGTAGAGGTGATCCGCATGGACATAGGAGATGTGACGCTCCCGATTCCCGACGCGGCCATCAAGGCGATGCACAGGGCTGTCGACGATATGGCCACCAAGTCAGGATTCCATGGCTACGGACCGGAGCAGGGTTATGATTTCCTCCGCAATGCCATCGCCGACGGCGATTATGCGGGTATGAACATCGCCGCCGATGAAATATTTATCTCCGACGGAGCCAAGAGCGATCTCGGCAATCTCGGCGACATCTATTCCGAGGACAGCATCGTAGCCGTGACAGATCCCGGTTACCCTGTATATGTTGATTCCAATGTGATCGACGGCAGGGGAGGGAAACTTGTCGACGGCAAATGGAGCAATTTCGTTTATCTTGACTGCAACGATGAGAACGGTTTCAAACCTACTCCTCCCGAAGCTCATGCCGACGTGATTTTCCTGTGCAGTCCCGCCAACCCCACCGGCGTTGCCTTCACACGCGACGAGCTGAAGGCATGGGTGGATTATGCCGTAAAGAACAACGCCGTCATCATATATGATTCAGCCTATTGCGCGTATGTGACCGATCCGTCCACCGCCAGAAGCATATATGAGATTCCCGGAGCCCGCAAGGTGGCCATAGAGGTGCGCAGTTTCAGCAAGACGGCCGGTTTCACCGGACTTCGCTGCGGATACACCGTCGTGCCGAGCGATGTGTGCGGCACGGACGCCGAAGGCAATAAAGTGCCATTGCGCAAGCTGTGGCTGCGTCGTCAGACCACCAAGTTCAACGGAGCAAGCTATATAATACAGCGCGGCGCCGAAGCGCTGTACACCGAAGAAGGCAAGGAGCAGACACGGACTAATGTGGCCTATTATCTGCATAACGCCGAGATTATCCGTCTGGCCATGACCGAGGCCGGATTCAAGGTATACGGAGGTGTGGATTCCCCCTATGTATGGGTCAAGTCCCCGAAGGCCGAAGACAGCTGGGAACTGTTCGAGCAATTGCTCAAGCAGGCGCACATCAGCTGCACTCCCGGCGTGGGATTCGGCAGCCTGGGACAAGGATGGATCAGGTTCACCGGTTTCAACACCACCGAGAATACCATCGAGGCTATGCGTCGCGTTACCGAAGTCATGAAATAATCACTATACATAAGGACTGTTACCCTAATTATTACAAATATGTCAAATCTGAGAGTGAAAAGTGTGCTGGAAGCCACGAGCCGTAAGCCCGTCAAGGTAGAGCTTCCCAAAGAGCGAGTAGACCAATACTACGGTAAGCAGGTCTTCAATCGTCAGAAGATGTACCAGTATCTTCCGAGCGAGACATTCGCTGCACTGTGCGACGCCATCGACAACCGCAAGCCGTTGAGCCGCGAGTTGGCCGACAGCGTGGCGGAGGGGATGAAGCGCTGGGCCCTTGAGAACGGTGCGCGCCACTACACCCACTGGTTCCACCCGCTGACCGGCAGCACAGCCGAAAAGCACGATGCGTTCGTGGAGCATGATGGCAAAGGAGGAGTCATCGAGAAATTTACAGGAAAGCTCCTCGTCCAGCAGGAACCGGACGCGTCAAGTTTCCCTAACGGGGGAATCCGTAACACTTTCGAGGCACGCGGTTACTCCGCGTGGGACATATCCTCACCCGCCTTTATCGAGGACAACACCCTGTGTATTCCTACAGTGTTCATCTCTTACACCGGCGAGAGCCTTGACTATAAGACTCCGTTGTTGCGCGCGTTGAACAGCGTTGACAAGGCCGCGACCCGCGTCGTGAATCTGTTCGATCCGACTGTGAAGCATGTGGTGGCGTATCTTGGTTGGGAACAGGAGTACTTCCTTGTGGACGAGGCTCTGTATGCCGCCCGTCCCGACCTGGTGATGACCGGCCGCACTCTTATGGGACATGAGTCCGCCAAGAACCAGCAGCTCGAGGACCACTATTTCGGATCCATACCGAGCCGCGTGGAGGCCTTCATGCTTGAACTGGAGCTTGAGGCGCACAAACTAGGCATTCCGGCCAAGACCCGTCATAACGAGGTGGCTCCAAATCAGTTTGAGCTGGCTCCTATTTTTGAGGAGTGCAATCTGGCCAACGACCATAATCTCTTGCTGATGTCGGTGATGGAGGAAGTTGCCCGCCGTCATAATTTCCACGTGTTGCTTCACGAGAAACCGTTCGCGGGCATCAACGGCAGCGGCAAACACAACAACTGGAGCCTCGGCACGGACAACGGCCAACTGCTCTTCGCCCCAGGAAAGACACCGGAGGACAACCTTCGTTTCGTGACTTTCGTCGCCAATGTGATGGCTGCAGTGCACAAGCACAACGGTCTGCTGAAGGCGTCCATCATAACCGCCACCAACGCTCACCGTCTGGGTGCCAACGAAGCGCCCCCGGCAATCATCTCGATGTTCCTCGGACGCCAGCTCAGCGACATTCTGGACAAGATCGAGAAACAGGATCCCGATTCTCTTAAGGTGTCGGGAAAGGAAAAGGTCAGCATCGACGTGGCGCAGATTCCCGAACTGATGCTCGACAACACCGACCGCAACCGTACCAGTCCGTTTGCTTTCACCGGCAACCGATTCGAATACCGCGCGGTGGGATCATCTGCCAACAATGCCGCGGCGATGATCGCGCTTAACGCTGCCGTTGCCGTGCAGCTTGAGGAATTCGCCGACGCCGTGGCCAAGCGCATGGAGGCGGGCGAGGACAAGAACACCGCGATTCTGCAGGAGGTCCGCAAGTTGATAATTGAATCCAAACCCATTCATTTCGACGGCAACGGTTACAGCGACGAATGGAAAGAGGAGGCCAAGCGCCGCGGTCTGGACACGGAGACATCGGCTCCTCTGATGTACGACGCATACACCCGTCCGGAAAGCGTCGATATGTTCGCCAAGTCGGGCGTTCTGAGCCTTAAGGAGATAGAGGCGCGCAACGAGGTGAAATGGGAGACCTACTCAAAGAAAATTCAGATCGAAAGCCGTGTGCTCGGCGACCTTGCCATCAATCATGTGATTCCTGCGGCTGTCCGTTATGAGTCGGTTCTTCTGGACAATGTGTATAAGGTAAAGCAATTGTTCAGCGGCGCGAAGGCTGATGACATCGCCTCACTGGATCTGGAGAATATAGAGCAGATCAGCGACAACATCGCCGCCATCAAGAGTAAAGTAAAGGAGATGATTGACGTTCGCCATAAGGCCAACCGCAAGCCCGACGAGCGTTCAAAGGCTATCGCATACCACGATGAGGTGCTTCCGAAGATGGAGGATATCCGTGAGCATATCGACAAACTTGAGCTGATGGTCGACAATGAGATCTGGCCGTTGCCGAAGTACCGCGAGCTGCTGTTCATCCGATAACAGTTTCTAAGAAACATTGGAATAATAAAGAATGCTACATCCGTCAAAACGAGGGATCTATATGCCCTCGTCACCTATAAGAAGGCTCTCCGGTTCCGCCAATGCGGCGGTCCGGAGGGGCCTTTCCGTTTATCATCTGAACATTGGACAGCCCGATATTCCCACGCCGCCACAGGCGATAAGGGCCGTGGAGAACATACATAGCAAGATTCTGGCGTACTCGCCGTCCGACGGTTTGGAAAGCTTGCGTAAGAAATTCTCTGAATATTATCATCGTTTTGGTCTGGATATAAGTCCTGACGAAATTATCGTGACAGCCGGAGGTTCGGAGGCTGTGCTCTTCGCGTTTATGGCTTGTCTGGATCCGGGAGACGAAATCATAGTGCCGGAACCTGCTTACGCCAACTACATGGCGTTCGCCGACTCGGCGGGAATCCGAATCCGTCCGTTGCCCTCAAGCATAAAGGATGGCTTCGCTTTGCCTCCGGTGGAGGATTTTGAGAAGAAGATCACCAACCGTACGCGCGCCATACTTCTCTGCAATCCCAACAATCCCACGGGATATGTTTATTCCCGTAAGGAACTGGAGGCCATTGCCGGAATATGCGAGCAGTATGAGCTGTTCTTGTTCGCCGATGAAGTGTACAGGGAATTTTGCTATACCGATCAGCAATTCACATCGGTGATGAGTCTGGAAAGCATCGCTTACAATACGGTAATGATTGATTCCGTCTCCAAGCGTTACAGTGAATGCGGCATCCGCATAGGTGCGCTGGTGTGCCGCAATCCGGAGATCCATGCCGCCGTTATGAAATTCTGTCAGGCGCGTCTAAGTCCCCCGTTACTGGGGCAGATCGTAGCCGAGGCATCGGTGGACACTGAGCCCGAATATCTGAGAGAGGTTTTCGAAGAGTATCGCAAACGCCGCGATTTCCTTGTGGCTCGCATCAACAGGATTCCCGGCTGTTACGCTCCTATGCCCGACGGTGCTTTCTATACTATGGTTGAACTGCCTGTGGACGACGCCGATAAGTTCTGCAAATGGTGCCTTGAGGAATTCGAGTATGAAGGAGGCACCGTATTTCTTGCCCCGGGAAGCGGTTTTTACTCCAATCCGGCGATGGGACGCCGTCAGGCGCGTATCGCTTATGTGCATAATGTGGACTATCTTGGAAAGGCTCTGGATATTCTGGAAAAGGCTCTGGACGCCTATCCCAACCGCATCCGTGAATTGTAAGGATTAATCCTTGACGGGGAGGAAAGCGAAAACCACCGCTCCCATAATGCACAGGAACGCGCAGACATGGTTCCAGTGCAGATGTTGGCCCTGGAACACAAGCATCGCGATTATGGTGAATACTGTAAGCGAGATGCATTCCTGAATAATTTTTAGCTGAAACAACGAGAACGGGCCGCCGTTGCCGTTGAATCCCATCCGGTTGGCTGGTATCATGAAGGTGTATTCCAGAAATGCCAGTCCCCACGAGAGGAGGATAATGGCGATGAGCGGCCAGTTTTTTATCAATCCGGCTTCCTGCAGACGCAGGTTGCCGTACCATGCGAAGGTCATGAAAATATTCGAGACCATCAGCATCAGGACGGTCAGAATGGCAGTTTTCATATCTAATTTTCGTTTGTGAATGCAAAGTTAGCAATTTATTTGTTAAATTTGCATATCA
Source organism: uncultured Bacteroidales bacterium (assembly GCA_900554845.1). Classification (GTDB taxonomy): domain Bacteria; phylum Bacteroidota; class Bacteroidia; order Bacteroidales; family Muribaculaceae; genus Lepagella. The sequence goes on from USIY01000043.1 coordinate 9,721, forward strand.
AATACTGTGCAGTGATATTATGAACTTAAGAGAGATTACGAATGGTATATATTATGCGGGAGTCAACGACCGCGTAACCGAAAAATTCGAGGGGATGTGGCCTCTCCCTTACGGGGTAAGTTACAATTCATATATAGTTAAAGGAGCGCAAAAAACAGCGTTGATCGACGGTGTCGACATCGATACAGTACGCGAATATCTCAATGGCTTGGACAGTACGCTTGCAGATGGTAAAATAGATTATATGGTGATCCATCATATGGAGCCCGATCATTCCGGAGCCATACCGGAGGTGATTCGCCGATGGCCGTCCGTGAAGATCGTTGGCAACACCCAGACCATAGGGATGATCAAGGGTTTCTATCATATAGAGGACGATTCCTGTTTCCTGACAGTGAAGGAAGGAGACGTTCTGGATCTGGGGGGGATCACTTTGAAGTTTGTCATGACGCCTATGGTGCACTGGCCCGAGACAATGATGTCCTATGTGGCGGAGCGTAAACTGCTGTTTTCCGGCGATGCTTTCGGTTGTTTCGGCGCTTTGAACGGAGCTGTGGTGGACGCGGAGATGGACACTGCCGTCTATTGGGACGAGATGTATCGCTACTACAGCAATATAGTTGGGAAATATGGTAAATTCGTTCAGAAAGCCATGACAAAATTGACCGGCGTTGAACTGGATTACATCTGTTCCACGCACGGTCCCGTATGGCACGCCGACATAGCTAAGGTAAAGGATATTTACGACAGACTGAGCAAATATGAGAGCGAGCCCGGCGCGACCATAATCTACGGGTCGATGTACGGCAACACTGCGGAAGTGGCCGAGGAGATCGCGCGTGGTCTGGCGCAGGGCGGGGTTAAAAAAATATGCATTCATAACGCAAGCGTCAGCAATATGAGCGACATGATCAGCGACGCGTTCCGCTACCGTTGTCTTGTGGTGGGAAGCGCCACATACAGCATGACGTTGTTCCCTCCCGTCGCCGCTTTCCTTACGGCCATGCGGGTGCGTGAGGTGTCCGACAAGGTTTTCGCCGGGTTCGGTGGATACACCTGGGCCCCCAACTCCGTGCGCTCCGAAATCGAGGCTTTCTGCGAGACACAGGGAATCGAATTGCAAAGATTCGTCGGGATGAAACAAAGTATTGACGCCGAGGTCCGCAAGCAGGCCAATGAACTGGGACGGACACTCTCTGAAATGCCCGGCGTTAAATAATATAAATTTACCGAATTAGAATGATTCTTGATATGATAAATCTGGCTATTTTTGACGCCAGCACTTTCTTTCAATGGTTTGTGGAGAACGCGAATTATCTGTTTGTGTTCATTTTTATGACCATCGAGAGTTCCTTTATACCGTTTCCATCTGAGGTGGTGGTCCCTCCGGCCGCCTATCTTGCATGTACAAATTCTGGAGCCGGGGCCGATATGAACGTGTATGTCGTGGTGCTCGTGGCCACTCTCGGGGCATTGTGCGGGGCATTCATCAATTATTACCTGGCACTTTGGGTGGGTCGTCCGGTGGTGTACCGTTTTGCGGACAGTAAGTTCGGGCATGCCTGTATGATTGACAGGGCCAAGGTGGAAAAGGCGGAAAAGTATTTTGACGAACACGGAGCCGTCTCTACTTTTGTAGGGCGGCTTATTCCGGCGATCAGGCAGTTGATTTCCATACCCGCGGGTATTTCAAGAATGAATGTGGGACAGTTCGCGTTGTTCACCGCTTTGGGTGCGGGCGTATGGAATGCCATCCTGGCCGGGCTTGGCTATTGGCTGTCCACCGCAGTGCCCGTGGATATGCTTTACGAGAAAGTTGAGGAATACAACCGCTATCTGACCTGGTGCGGATACGGAATATTGTTGATATGTATTCTGGTCATTCTTTGGAACGCTTTCGGGAAACATCGTAAGAAAGAAGGGAAGTAATAGCGTAATTCCTCAATGACTACGGAAGCCTCGACTCAAACGTTTCTCTATACTGAAATTTCCTAACACCTAATACCTGCTATCATGAAAGTAAGTCCGTCTTTATTGGCAGCTGATTTCGCCGATTTAACGCCTGATTTGGAGATGATCAACCGGTCGGACGCTGATTATCTGCATCTTGATGTAATGGATGGCGTGTTTGTACCTAACATATCATTCGGTTTTCCCGTGCTGAAAGCGGTGGCCCGGGTTGTCCGCAAACCGCTTGATGTTCACCTGATGATAGTGGAGCCGCAGAAATGGATCGGTCAGGTCCGGGATCTGGGCGCCGAAATCATGAATGTCCATCAGGAAGCGTGCCTGCATCTCGACAGGTGTATCCATAACATCCATGAGGCCGGTATGAAGGCAGGAGTGACATTATGCCCATCCACTCCGGTGGAAATGTTGCGCGATGTGATTCAGGAATTGGATCTGGTGCTTATAATGACAGTAAATCCAGGTTTCGGCGGACAACAATTTATAATGCACAGTCTCGATAAAATCCGGCGCCTGCGCCGTTTGATATCGGAGAGCGGGTCGAAGGCCATGATCGAGGTTGACGGAGGTATCAATGCCCACACCGCTCCGTTGGTGGCGGCTGCCGGAGCAGATATAGCGGTGTCAGGATCCTATGTGTTCAAAGCGCAGGATCCTATGGCCGTGATCCGTGAGCTGAAGGAATTGTAATCAGGAGAACAAGATAATTAAATAGGGTGTATCTCTATGGTACGCCCTATTTAATTAGGGAAATTCAGTTAAAGGCCCGCTTTCACAATCCGAAAATGGATTGTGATTGC
>USIY01000044.1 GCA_900554845.1 uncultured Bacteroidales bacterium
ATGACCTCACAGTCCTTGATATCGGAGCCGTCTATTTTTATTCTCACAAGCGTACGTGCTGACTGCCATCCTTGACGTCCGGCAGCTCCAGGATTTATATGCAACAAATTCAAGTCTTTGTCATACACTACTTTCAGAATATGCGAATGGCCACCTACAACCAACCCGGGTCGTTCGGTTGCAAGAATACCGCGTACTGTCGGAGCCCATCGGCCGGGATAGCCCGAGATATGCTTCATCCAAACAGAAACATCCTCACATTTAAATCTTTCAATTTCATTGCACTGCCATCGTATATCCTGGCCGTCGATGTTGCCGTACACCGCATGAACCACCGGCACCAACTGACGTAACCGTTTGATAATATCGGCGTCTCCGATATCGCCGGCATGCCACACTTCATCGCAATCCTTGAAGTACTCCGAATAGCGCTCATCCCAAAGTCCGTGTGTGTCACTCAATATTCCTATCTGTTTCATTCCTGTTACAATTGTATAATCCTATTGCAAAAGTAGTGTTTAATATGTAAATTTGCAAACCAGTTAATATAATAACGGTTTATATCCAAATACACTTAAATTGTATATGACCAATTCGGAAACCGAGACAAGAACTCCCGTCAACATATGCACCGTCAATTCCGACCGCAGGGTATTGGAACTGCTGTCCCAATCATTCGGTACTATTTCAGCCGCAGCCACTGAAATCATCAATCTTGAAGCGATACTTAACCTTCCCAAAGGGACCGAGCATTTTGTGGCGGATCTTCATGGAGAGTACGATGCCTTCAATCATCTTCTTAAAAACGGATCGGGAAACATCCGACGAAAAGTCAACGATCTTTTCGGGGCGTTGATGAGCCAGGATGAAATACGCCAGTTATGTTCGCTGATATATTATCCAGAACAAAAACTTGCATATATCCGTTCCTCTATATCAAACCTTGACAATTTTTATCAGATAACTCTCCATCAGTTGGTCATGGTGCTTCAGTTGGTGTCCTCGAAATACACTCGTTCCAAAGTGCGTAAAAGCCTTCCGAAGGAATTCGCATATATAATCGAGGAATTGTTGCACGAATCCCCGTCCGTAACGAACAAGCAGTCATATTATTCCCGTATTCTTGAGACTATAATCTCCACAGGACAGGCCGAGGAGTTCATCATAGCCATCTGCAACGTCATCCAGCAGCTGTCAGTTGATCAGCTGCATATTCTCGGAGACATTTTTGATCGTGGAGCGGGTTCGCATCTTATACTCGACAAGCTTGAGAGATATAAAAATTTCGATATGCAATGGGGCAACCATGACGCATTGTGGATGGGAGCCGCCGCCGGCAATATGTGCTGTATTTCGAATGTTCTCCGCATATCTCTGCGTTATGACAATTTATCGCCCCTTGAGGACGGATACGGTATAAACCTTGTTCCTCTCGCATCTTTCGCCATAGATACATACGCCGATGATTCGTGCAAGCAGTTCCGTCCGAAACTCCGGGACGACAGTGAATTTTCGGAAAAACACAAGAACCTGATTGCCAAGATGCATAAAGCCATTGCCATTATTCAGTTCAAACTTGAAGGACAAATGGCTGAAAAATATCCTCAATGGGAAATGCAGGACCGAAGGTTGCTTCATACCATAGACTATAACGACGGCACCGTCGTGGTTGAAGGGAAACGTTATAAAATGAACGACCTGAACTTTCCCACTATTGATCCCAATGATCCCTATAAGCTTTCTGAGGAGGAGGCCGATTTGATGAAGAAGCTCGTTCATTCTTTCCGTGTAAGCGACAAGTTGAAACGACATATAGGCATTTTCCTCTCGCACGGATGTATGTACAACATCAGCAACTCCAATCTATTATACCATGCTTCGGTGCCTTTGAATGTAGACGGGACTTTGCGAAAGGTCCTTGTCAAGGACAACCGGTATTCAGGAAGGGAGCTGATGAACAATATCGGATCGCTTATGCGGGAAGCGTTCAACAACGATACCGATGAGAATGTACGCCAATATGCGGTGGACTATTATCATTATATATGGTGCGGCAAGGACTCCCCTCTTTTTGACAAGTCAAAGATGGCCACCTTCGAACGATATTTCATAGACGATTCGGAAGCCCATGTGGAGAAAAAGGGATGGTACTACACATATCGCAACGATGAAAAGACCTGCGACATGATACTGGACGCATTCGGGGTCACAGGAGAACACCGTCACATTATCAACGGCCATGTGCCCGTACGCGCCGTACAAGGCGAGAATCCCATCAAGGCCAATGGAAAGCTGATGGTCATAGACGGTGGTTTTTCCGAAGCATACAGGAGCACTACTGGCATAGCGGGATACACATTGGTATTCCATAGCCGCGGATTCGACCTTGTACAACACGAGCCGTTCTCTTCGCCCGAAGAGGCGGTCGAGAACGGCACGGATATCATATCTTCAACCACTCTTGTGGAACTCAGCGCACATCGCCTGACTGTCCGTGACACGGACAAAGGCAAGGAATTGGAGTCACAAGTCCGTGAATTGCGCGAATTGCTTTACGCTTATCGCCACGGTCTGATCAAGGAACATAAGTAAGTACGGTAAAAGAATAAGCCGGCATTTTCACTTTGAACGACGGTGAATTCTCAGTTACCGTATCTTCCCTAATGTCCGGAGTTGTATCTGCCGGAGCACCTGTCATCACTGTACGTTCAATAGTATAGGAAGCATTATTGGGAAGGACTTTGGACAGATCAACATCAAGGGCTGTCTCGGCAGGCAGCAGGTTGACCAATTTCACCATCACTCGGCCTGTCTTCTCATCCTTGACGATGCTTGCGCCTACACGAACTCTGGCTTTGTCATTGTCTGTCGATATACTAAGGCTGGAATTTAGATATTTATTGCCGGAGTATTCTCCGAACAGACGCATTGTATGATAGTCAGTGGTGGGCTTTACCTCGGTATTGTTGAAATAGATAAGGTCCGGACGCCACTGGGTATGGTTTTCTTTTGCCAGAAGGGGCGCATATGAACTTAGCTCGACAACATCTGCATTGCGCTCAACGGATGTAAGATAAAGCGCTTCGGCAAGCGCGGTCTCCATGTTGCTGGGACGTCCCGGCAGATGCGCCGCCCATTCCCCGAGATAAACTTTAGTTCCGTCGCGGTCATAATCATCATAAAAGTTCTGATTGTAGATGAGCCATGCCGGATCAACATAGTAATGTTCGTCCACAAGATCAACATTTTCCTGCTTGGCAAGGCGCCATCCTTCATCATAATCAGCTCCTTCGTAGAACGGTCCCACTGTGCCCACAACCTGAATTTCAGGATATGCTTTTTTAACGGCAGAATTAATTTTCTTGAATCTTTCCTCAAATATTTCTGTTATCATATCCTCATTGCCGATACCGATGTATTTCAGATTGAAAGGCTCCGGATGCCCGGCCTCCGCACGCTTTGCACCCCAAGCGGACGTAACTGGACCATTGGCGTATTCTATTAGATCCAGCACATCCTGAATATAGGAGTCGAGAGAATCCATGGGCAGTCCGCACTGTTGCCCGTAAAGGGTTAAGTCATCCTTTGAATACTTCGAGGGTCTTCCTGAGTTCTGACATGGAACAGCGGCGGCAAGTACAGGCAGCGGCTCCATACCCAAATCTTCGCAGAACTGAAAATATTCATAGTAGCCGAGCCCTCTCGTCTGATGGTATCCCCACAGATTATAGAGAGGCTTTCTTTCCTCCAGCTTTCCTATGGAACCTTTCCAGTCGTACATGTTGTCAATGCCGTTGCCGTGAGCAACGCAACCTCCGGGAAAGCGCAGGAACCGTGGTTTCAGATTCTGTAATGTCTCGGCCAAATCCTTGCGAAGTCCGTTTCTGCGACCTTTGAATGTATTGACAGGGAACAAGGAAATCATATCCATGTCTATCACACCAGTTTTTTCAGGAGCCAACAGTAATTTTGCGTCCCCGACATTTGCAGCGGAGGTCAATACAATCTCATAATCATTCCATTTTTGGGATGCCTTGACAGTTATTTTGCCATCGGCGCATACCCATCCTGAATTCTCGGACACAAGCTGAACTTTCACGGGCATTTTTACATTTGAACGTGCCTTGAAGCTGAAACGATATTTCTCACCTTGCTTCAATGCGATGCCGTCCCATCCGTCGTTGACCAATGCGCCGTTTCCTTTCGGATCCTTGATATTAAGCCGTGCGTAATGAGGATTGTTCTTATGAATAGGATTCGATGTAAGTATATTCATGTCAACGCCTGCTCCGCGAACGCTCCATGCATATTGCGGCCCCCACTTTTTTGTGCCGTTTTCACTCGGATCGTATTCAAAATCTCGGTTCTGTACAAGTTCTGCGTAAAGTCCGCCGTCCGCAGCATAGTTGATGTCCTCAAAAAATATGCCCATCAGCAACGGACTTATCTCCTTGGAAGTGCCCGTTGCGGTCAAAGTGCCTGCCAATGGCTTGAGATCGGCAAAACGACGGGAATCTCCATCGCAATGCTCGCTGTACAATGCTGCAAGACTACCGCGCTCTTCCATATAATTCTTCAAGTCGGAGATCATGGAATCGTTCATTTCCATAACTGTACCGCTCAAATCTTGATCTCCGATCTTTACCGTAGCTTCCTTGAATGAGGGACTGGACACAAACGGGAGGCGAGCGGCGTCGGCTTCCTTAAGATAACGTTGTGGTTTCCACTTCTTCAAATCATCGGATTCTGCGCACCCTGTTACAGATCCATTGTCAGTGGCTTTAAAAAGACATATCCATTTACCATCGACATTGTAAAGTTTCGGTTCCCACATTTTCTTATGGATCCCCCAAGTTCCGAAATCAGACCTCACGAAATCGTAACCGTTGCCTAATGGAACCCATTGTCCGGATTCCTCGTGGACGGCTATACGAAGACCACCTTGACCGTCGGCCGGAGAATATACAAATACATCCCCCGCCGTGGCGCTTAACGCCATCATGGACAGTACCCCTGCTATAATCGTTCTTTTCATCTGTCTATTATAATGAATTCATATTCTGTTTATTGATGAAGTCCGGACTGAACATCATTTCATGGAATCATCGGTGGCTATATTGTAGATGATCCGCGGGAGCTGCGTGTTGTCGTGAATTCCGTTGAAACGTTGTGAATCAACTCCTATCGCGAATACAGGTACAAAATCGCCAGAATGGCTTTCAGCAGTGAACCCGATGCCCGCTATGTCGTTGAAAGTGTCGAACACTGACTCCACGAACCGATTGCTAATATTATACATGGTGCGATGATCCTTGAAATTATGTTTCACAAACGTTTGCTGGAATTCATTCTTGATAGCCGCTGTCTGGGCATCATTCAGTTTCACCTCTTTCCAGAATCCCAGTTTGTCAGAAAGCATCTTTTTCATCTCTTCCCATGTGATTTTCTTCTTGCCCTTCAGCTGGTCAATGCACCATTCCGAGAAACGGTCTTTAGAAATTCGCTGGTAATCCAGGATCTTAAGATTCGCCTCATAGTGAAGGAATTGATTTGCCAATGCCATACCACCGGTGTTATGGTCGGCGGTAATGACAATAAGTGTCTCGTCAGGGTGTTGTTTATAGAAATCATAAGCCACACCTATCGCTTCCTGAAGACGAAGCACCTCATGGACCACCCCTCCGCCGTCATTGCTGTGAGCCGCATGATCAATGTCGCCGTTCTCTATCATCATGAAGAAATGGTCAGGCGAAGTCTTTTGAAGATGCGCCAGACATGCTTTGGTCATATCTACCAGATTGAGGACTCCGGGTATGGAATCGACAGTATATCCTATTGTGGAAGAATGAACGGTGTCAGTATTCAACAATACTATGCGTTCCGATGTCAAGTCGGTCAACTTGTCGATTCCCCTTACGGTCATCACATTGTTTTCGGTGAAAAGCTGTTGCAAATTATTGGGCTTGCCGTTCTTGTCCTTCAGACCGCGCCAATTAGATCCGGCAATGAACTGGTAACCGCTGATGGCGGCGTCACAACCTATTTCGTAAGACATTCCACGGTTTATCTGATGCGCGTAAAAGGCTGCCGGGGTAGCGTCGTCAGGAGATCCTGTAGTGACCAGACCAACTCCCCAGCCTTTATTGAACAGTTCGGCGGCTACGCTTTGCACTGCCACGCTGTCCTTGTCCATGCCTATTACTCCATTGTTGGTCTTGTGTCCTGTGGCCAATGCGGTCCCTCCTGCGGCGGAATCGGTAATGTCAGAAGAAGCCGAATAACTTGTGGCATAGCTTGTGACGGGGAAATTGAGCATAAGTATAGGTTTTGTGTTGCCCAATACGCTACGATTATACGCTTCTGTGACGGCTATATGTCCTTGTCCCATGCCGTCGCCTATGAAGTAAAAAATATATTTGGCAGGTTGCGCCGCCATCGATGATAACGAAACTGCCGCGGCCGTTAACGCCGCTGTGATTATGCGTTTATTTTTCATGATATAAGTTATTTCTATTGCAAAATTAATTAATTATTGGTATCGCGCCAAATATAATCTTTAGCGCCTTCCGTCGTTAATCTATTGCATCAAGACATGCGGAAAGGTTAAGGTTATGCAAAAAGACATAAGGGCAAGTCATCATATGGACATGACTTCAGGCCCGTTGGCTAACAAAATATTGCTTTTTTCATTACCGCTGATAGCAAGCGGCATACTCCAGCAGTCCTTCAATGTAGTGGATGTGGCTGTAATAGGCAATTATGCCGACAAAAGCGCCATAGCTGCGGTAGGCAGCAACGGCCCGATAATAAGCATCATAGTGAATCTGTTCATCGGAGTCTCGGTAGGTGCCAACGCCGTCATAGCGCGTTTCATCGGAGAAGGGCGTGCCGACGAAGTCAGGGATTCAGTCTCTACCGTGGCATGGACTTCCATAGTTTCCGGAGTGCTCCTGCTGCTGATAGGATGCTCTTTGTCACGGCCCATTTTGGAGTTGATGAGTGCGCCGCCGGACGTGATCGACCTTGCCAACAGGTATCTTAAGATATATTTCGTCGGCATGCCGTTCCTGATGGTGTATAATTTTGGAGGAGCGATACTCCGGAGCATCGGCGATACCCCAAAACTGTTCTATTCTCTGGCAATAGCAAATATTGTAAATGTAATACTTGACTTTCTGTTTGTGGGCGCGCTCAACATGGGCGTCGCCGGCGTGGCATGGGGCACTGTCATAGCCAATGCCGTCAACGCCGCGATTATAGTATATTATCTGAACCGCGAGCCGGATCCTTACAAACTGACGTTGACACCGTCCCGTTGGAAAATGTCGGTCCCCGATCTGAAGGAAATACTCCGCATCGGGGTTCCGGCAGGTCTGCAGGGCATGATATTCTCATTCTCAAATATCTTCATCCAGGCATCGATCAACAAATTTGGAGCCGCCGCTATAGCCGGATCTGCCACAGCACTGACTTATGAAGCTTACTGCTATTTCGTAGTTGCCGGCATCAACGGAGCCGCCATAGCTTTCACAAGCCAGAATTATGGCGCGCGCAAACCGCAACGATGCAAAAGAGTCTGGGAGATCTGCATGGCTTACAGCGTCGGCATTATGGTGATATGCAATCTGCTTTTCGTAGTCTTTTCTAAAGATGTTTTTCAGGTTTTCACCTCAGACCCGGACGTGATACATTATGCCACGATACGTTTCCATACTGTACTTATTTACCAGTGGACGGCATGTTCGTATGAAATTTCGGGATCCTATATGCGGGGACTTGGTTATTCAGTGATTCCAATGTTGTTGACAGTCTTCGGCACTTGCATACTGAGGCTTTTCTGGGTATGGATATTCCCCTCGATCAATTATTCCTTCGGCACACTCCTCGCCATCTACCCGATCAGTTGGATCATAACCGGAATCATGGTGGTAGCTGCGGCATTTATAGTCCAGCACAAGGTGTTCGGAGCGTTGCAAACAAACGACTCCATCTGACACTGCTTGTCGGATGGAGTCGATTTGATGTTTGCGAATCGCAAACCATTGTCACTTGGTCGCGTTGCGGTTCTTGATAATCTGCATTGCTGTCTTGCCCCACGGTTTAATCTGGGCGTCCTTCCAGTTCATGGCATTGTCCGATGCATCAGGTGTAACCATAGAACAACTTTCATTTTTATCCGCTATTGCCCACATAAGCATGGAAATCTTATGCCGATCGGCAAAATCCACCCACTTGGCCATTGATTCCTGATCCACAGGACCGTCGCCGTTAGCTTCCATTCCACCGCATTCAGAGATTATAATGGGCAAGCCGTTAGCGATGGCCTTCTCTGCTTTCTCCATATTCCAATCCTTATGCGTAGCCGCGTAGAAATGCAATGAATACAAGAGATTCTTTTGTTCCAGCGGGGATTCTGAAGCTATGTCAACATCCTGATCCCATTTGGGAGACCCGACGATGATTACTGAATTAGGAGCCTTGTTACGAATCAGGGGTATGATTGCGTTAGCATAATCTTTCACTTCTTGCCATTCAATCTCGAGCGGCTCGTTCCAGATCTCATAGAGAATATTGGGAGCGTCGCCATATTTTTCAGTTACTGCAGTAAAAAATTTCTTAGCGTTCTCCAATGTGTTCTCATGTGAGTGCCAGTCACAGATCACATACATGTCGTTGGCTATGGCCGCATCTATCACCTTGTAAAGTCTGTTCATGGCCGTGGTTGAATCTGCGTCATAGCAATTCACCACATCCCAGGAAGTATGCGCTCCGATTGCCGCACGGACTACGTTAGCGTTCCACTTCTGCTTGAAAGCCATAACTGTGGAATCATTATAGAATCTTCCCCAGTTGGAATGCCATCCGAGACTTGGACCATTCAGCACTATTGTATCCCCTTTCGCATTGAGAAGATAAGTTCCTTCCACATGAAGCGGAGTCACGAACGTAGAGCCCTTATCATTGACCTCATCCGTAGCTTTTTTCGCATTACTACAGGCAGTTGCTATGCTTCCCAACGCAACAATCGCCATTACGGCGTATAATAATTTTCTCACTGCTCTTGATTTAATAGTTATTAATCAATTTTAATCTACAATTGCGGCTTTCAATTGATCGGCTATTGCTCGCATGCCCGCTATCGAGGGATGTCCGTTCTTCTTGTCAATGTCATGAAGCTGAATCACAGGAACGTTGTACTGCTTGCATGCATATTCAATGGCTTCAACAATCTCAGGACGCAATTCGCTGTTGACGATATAATAGACATCAACATTCGGATATCGCACCGAAACCTCTTTCATCAGCTTCATAATTGCGGGACGGAACGTATAGAGCTCCATGTCGCTCGGCTCCCCTTCCGTTTTATATTCTCCTATGGGAACACCGGCCCAACTGTCATTGGTACCTCCGAAAATAAGAAGTATGTCAGGACTTCCGAGATTATCCACTCGTGTTATGAAACTCCGAGGCTGATAATTGGACTGATTGTATCCGAGATAGGAGATAGTGGAGCCGGAGTAAGAATTGTTCTGCTCCAAACGGAAGCCGTTCTCCTTGATAAACATCCACCACCAGGTCTGAGTCACATCATGCACATCGGTCCGGTTGTCGGGGTCCACTTTCCAATACCACATGTCATTAGTTTTGGGCTCGATATATCCCTCATAAGTGGAATAGCTGTCTCCCAATATTGATACCGACGGCTTGTAGTCCCATACTTTTTTGGCATTGGCACCTATGGTGGCCGTCATCACCAGCGCAGCGGCAATGATCAATTTTTTCATAATTCAATATGTGTTTTCACTTTTCTTTAATACGTTGATATTCAATGACTGAAAGTTCACGGTTAAGTCTTTTCGCCATCGGACGGAAACTTGCATATGTGACTGTTCCTGAAATTAAACCACCGACAATAGGTATAAATTTGCCGATTACGTTTGCCATTGATTTATGCATAAGTTTGCCTGTGACGTATTTTGCAATCTGTCGTATCGCAGGAGCCACAGTGCTTTTTGCCATTATGACGGCGGCGCATGTCACTCCGTAATTCTTAGCGGCATTCGCCGCCAGTTCCCGAATCACTTTATTCGCTCCGTCAATTCCGAGTGCGACCCCGATGAAAACTGTCAACACTGACTGGGCCCCCTCGTCCAGTTCTTTACTTTCGTTCTGCAAGTCAGCCCAACCATGTATATAGGCAAGTTTTTGTGCAAGAACAAGTACATGCCAGAAATATTGTGCGAGATCGGCTGGTATAGTGCCGACCATAGCAAGACCGCCGGGAATACCTGCGGCTGTGGAGAGCGCAGTCACTTGTAGTGTATGACGCCCTATAGCCTCATGGGCGACTTCATTTACAGTGGCAGGCTGAAAAATTTCTATCGGTGCTTTGTCTGCAAGTTCTTCAGTATCTCCATATGCATTGAACGCTTCCTTCAGATATTTCTCCCTGTCGACTTTTATACCCGGCATTTCAAGAGCATGATGCAACACGCTCTCCCATGTTATATCAGTCATAAATTTATCTTTTTAAAGATTGCAAATTTAACCAAATTCTTGGAATTTAAGGAAATTTAGTCATTCTTTTTATTGCAAAACATACACATTTGTCAAGAAAGTGTGCAAAAAAGGTGCGTGGTCAAAACCACACACCTTTATATTTGTACTGTAGATATTTGATTACTCCATCGTAAACGTTACTATAGACTTAGCGGGAAGTTTAACTTTGACTATGCCGTTTTTCCCTGCCTTGGCATCCTTGAATTCCTTCAGCGTCACTTTCTCGGGTTGACCGAAATCGTTGTAATCTGTGATGTTCTTGCACGTAAGAATCTCTCCACCGATAATTTTGACCTTGGCCATGCCTGTATTGAGTTCCACTTCCATAGGCTTGTCAAGATCAAGGTTCGTAAGCGACACTGTTACTTTTCCCTCCTTCTTTGAGGCTGTGGCCTGAAGTGTCTCGACAGTCCATTTGTCACTGGCCTGGAACGTGGTGGTGGTCACATCCAACGGTATGGGAGTCGCGCCCATATGAGGTGTGTACATCTTGAATACATAATATGTAGGAGTCTTGACCATCTGGTCACCCTTTGTCAACACCATCGACTGGAGCACATTTGCCACCTGCGCTATGTTAGCCATCCGCACACGGTCTGTATGGCGCTGGAACACATTCAGAGACAATGCCGCTACCATCGCGTCACGCATGGTGTTCTGCTGAAAAAGGTGACCCGGATTGGTACCTGGTTCGCTGTCCCACCATGTTCCCCATTCGTCAACCATCAGACCGACTCTCTTGGCGGAGTCGTATTTGTCCATAATCTGGGCATGATGATTGATCACATCCTCAATCTCTAGGCACTTGCCCATGGTCCAGTAGTAATCTTTTGGTTCGAACACTGTCGCCGCTCCCTTGGAACCGCTCCATCCGGTCACGGTATAGTAATGCAGAGATATACCGTTCATGTGATGTCCGGCTTTCTTCATCATCACGTCCGTCCAGTTCCAGTCATAATCGCTGGCTCCGGATGCGATTTTGTACAACTTGTTTCCGTTAAAATCGCGGCAATACGTCTGATAACGGCGATATACATCGGCATAATATTCCGGAAGGAAATTGCCGCCGCAACCCCAGCACTCATTGCCGACGCCGATATACTTCAGATGCCAAGGCTTGTCGCGTCCGTTTTCTCTGCGTAGTTTTGCCATCGGCCCATTGTCGGCTGTGATGTATTCCACCCATTGGGCAAGTTCCTGAACGGTGCCCGAACCAACATTGCCGCTAAGATAAGGTTCACAACCGATCAGTTCGCATAAATTGAAGAATTCATGTGTTCCGAAGGAATTATCCTCTACCGTTCCTCCCCAGTTATTGTTTACCTGTGTGGGTCGGTCTTTCTGAGGGCCGATACCGTCACGCCAGTGATATTCGTCGGCGAAACATCCTCCGGGCCAACGCATCACAGGAACCTTAAGATCTTTCAGAGCCTGCAGAACATCGTTGCGATAGCCTTCCGTATTGGGAATCGGAGAATCTTTCCCAACCCATAGACCTCCATAAATACAGGTTCCGAGATGTTCTGCGAACTGGCCGTAGATTTCAGGATAAATCACTTCTTGAGGATTCACTTGATCCATCTGGAGCGTAACGCTGTCGCTCCATGCGGGAATAGAGGAAATGCCAACAGCCGCCAGCACAGCCGCAGCCATGAGTTTTCCATTCATAATAATGTTGTTTTAATTGTTAATGTCCGATTCGGTTATATTTTACAAATTTATGAAATTTACCTCTGTTATGCAAATCAATTCTTATTTAAGTAGCTAGGGTGTTCAGTTCTATGTTCCAAAATTAGCTCGCTTTATTGAGTGTCTTGGAG
>USIY01000045.1 GCA_900554845.1 uncultured Bacteroidales bacterium
ATCATAATATTTTGAGTCACCGTACAACAGGAACAAACGATGGTTGACATATACGTTACCGATGGCAGCGCAAGTCTCACAATAAGCAGACATGTTGGGAAGCTCATAGTTCTCGCCGAACGCTTCGCCGTTGCTTGTCGCTCCGATACCTCCGGTGATATAATACTTTTTGCCTACTATATTGTCCCATATACGGTCAATAGCCTTTATATATGCCGAATCACCCGTCAAAGCAGCGACATCGGCCATGCCGGCATACATATAAGCAGCTCGAACTGCATGACCCACAGCTTCATCCTGCTCCACCACCGGCATATGCGCCTGGGAGTATTTGTCTTTGCGGGACGTATAGCCGCGTTTGTCCAAGAAATACTTCGCCTGATCCAGATATTTTTTATCACCTGTAACGAGATACAGTTTGGCCAATGCCATCTCAGCGATCTGATGTCCGGGAACACGGGCTACCTGTCCGGGGCCGTCACCGATTTCTCGGCATACGCAATCAGCATATTTCTTGGCTATGTCCAAGAAATTAGTCTTGCCGGTGGCCTGATAATGGGCGATTGCTCCTTCCACCATATGGCCGAGGTTATAAAACTCATGGCTGAGATCCTCAACTGTCTCCCAGCGCTTGGTGCCGGCCCATTCATGAGGATGCTTGGGATTCATTGTGCGCGACGTATAGAGATATCCGTCGGGTTCCTGCGCGGCGGCAACTATCACAAGAACACTGTCGATATAGTGCTCAAGCTTCTTGTCGGGGTAAGTCTGAAGCAGATAAGAGGCTCCTTCGATCGTCTTGTATACATCGGTGTCGTCGAAAGAGAGACCTCCTACTTTGATGGTGTCCGACGGATGAGCGGCCTTAATAAAATTCTCATAACGGCCGGTTTCCTCGCACTTGCTGAATGCCAGGGGAATGGTCACTTCACGGCTGGCTTTAAGCCGCTGGCACCAGAAATTGTCCGTGACTTTCACAGACGTGAAAGGAACCGGATCAATCGGATAGCCGTGATGTCCCTCTTTTTTCTTGGCCGAAGCCGAGAATGCCATGGAACAGATGACTGTCGCAATTAAAATTCTCTTCATGATATATTAGGTTATTTAATCATTCAATATCTATAAATTCATCGTACAGCTGAATGGAGTTGATATAACCGCTGAATGGCCATTCGTCTTCATTGTTAAGCCCGAGAGAGACGTACTGCGATGGTTTCACCAACAGTTGGATGTCTTTCTCGCTCACTTTCTTGCCATTGATGTACACTTTCTCAATTCTTCCGTCGAAACATACATGCACATCCTGCCATTTGCCTTCCAGTCCTTTTACATCTTTCCAGCCCGCGTCCTCGTACCATCCATAATGGTTCATCACTCCACAACGGGGTTCGGTGCCGTTCACTGCCATTATTTTCTCAAGTTCGTCATGACTTGTGGTGAAATCAGCGACACACTCGTTTTCCGAAATATCAGGATTCAGTATCCTCATTTTCAAAGTATAAGGAGCGTTGTCGCGTATAGTTGCGGGCAACGGGAAACTTGAACGATAATGCTGCTTTCCGTCAAAACGAATGCCTTTCTTGCCCTCAACCGTCTCGATTACTGCAGGCTCTTTTACAGTTACAAATTCACCGTGCAAACCTTTGTTTGGAATGAAAGGAACAGTATCCCCAGCATTGAACATATCCGCGTCGATATTCACTATCATACCTTTTCTTTCTCTGGCCGCAACCGGTTGCCGGCGGATATCATTGACAGCGTCGAACTTCTTCTCCGCATCGGTCAGTTCCCAGTTATAATACCGTACATTAGTCAAAATCAACGGCTCGATACTACTGGAAACAACTATTTTTCCATCCTTTAACGTTCCGGGCAGTTCTGTAGGAACCCATTTCCCATCTTTATACTCGATTGCCGACAAAGTGTGAGGTCGTTTGGCTGAAACATACGCGTTCTCAAACACAAGTTCGGTGCCGGGGCTAAGCCGCAAGGCGTCACGTCCGTCCAAACGTATTGGCGTGACACGTCCAGACGCAAGTCTAAAGCTTCCTCCCAACATTCCCTGGTTGTTGTTCCATGCACGGCCGTCCCAGTCATAAGCCGTCAAGCCGATCCATTGTTGAGGCGCGCTGTCCACAATATCGCCGAAGACTTTCACATTCCAGATCGCTCCGTTGAAACCCGCCTTCTCGCCTCCTGTAGTCGTAATACGCAAATATCGGGCCTTGGTGTCTCCGAAATCAGTCATCGGACTTCCCGACAGACGATTGTTGCGCTTATCGGCAAAGATTGTCCAGTTCTTTCCATCCAAGGAAGTCTCTATGAAATATTGATAAAACTGTGTGCCATATTCAAACTGAGTCCATACCGTACGGATATTCTCAGGCTTGCCCAAATCAATTTCCAGCCATTCCTGACCCATTCCCTTGGGACGCCAGAGAGTTCCGTTATTGTCGTCCACCGCATACTGAGGAATGAAATTATCATCATAATATGATGACGCAGTCACATTCTTCCCAAAAGCGAGATTTCTGGATTTCACGGAATTCTTTCCCAAGAAACCGACTCCTTTATGCGTCGGAGTTATGGTTTTGATTGAACCGTCAGGCAAAAATTCCATTTTATCTATGCATATCTGACGGTGGAAACCCCTGTTTGAATGCGGATTGTCATGACGGTGGTAGACTATATAATAGTCGTTTCCATCCTGTATTATGCTGTGATGGCCCGGCCCATGCACAGTACCGTCTTCATTGGTCTTTAGAATGCATCCCTTATAAGTGTAGGGGCCTAACGGACTGTCGGCAACGGCGTACTGTACTTTATAAGTTTCGTCATGACAACTGTCTGACGAATACATAAAATAATACTTGCCATCTTTCTTTAACACAAAAGGCGCCTCAAAAAAATCTGTC
Organism: uncultured Bacteroidales bacterium; assembly: GCA_900554845.1. Lineage (GTDB taxonomy): Bacteria > Bacteroidota > Bacteroidia > Bacteroidales > Muribaculaceae > Lepagella. The sequence goes on from USIY01000045.1 coordinate 2,916, forward strand.
GCTTCTGTATTCGGTATCAGTCTTGTCTCTGTAAAGCTCTTCATGTCCGGAGCAAGTTTTCCGGCGCCGCAACCGAATCCCTTATATATGCCCCAGGTGCCCCAGTACATATATATCGATCCATCGTCATCCACAAACGTCTGGCCGTCAAGAGTAATCGCATTCTTGACAAAACGGTCCGGCACCAGCACGGCCTCGCTTTCACCCAGAATGTTTTTCCATGGACCACGCGGTGTCTCCCCTACTCCCACATGAATCTGACAAGGCTGACAGTACACGTAATAGTACTTGTTGTCGTTCTTGTTCAGCATTACGTCGGGAGCCCATATCCAATGGCTGTCGGGCCAGTTCATAGGCAATAAGGTCCAATTGACAAGATCTTTACTTTGCCATAACTGCGCAGGCCCGAACCCGGCCCCGCTTCCATCCGTTGTGGCGTACATATAATATGTGTCGCCGAACTTTTTGAGGGTAGGATCCGCAAAATAACCCGGTATAACCGGATTCATCGCTCCGGGAGAATTGTATTTCACATCATCCGAAGCCGCTGCCGTTGCGACCGTGGCCGTCAACAATGCACTTATTATAATATTGCGTCTCATGATTCTTGTTTTATTCCGGAATAATGCTTACTGCAAAGCCTCCGCCAGGAGCCATATGTATTTTCTCCTTGGAGCCCTTGGTCACTTTGAGATTCAAGATCTTATAGTCATCGCCTTGCTTTGCCGCATTTACCCCGTCCTTCAAAATTGTGGCTTTAAACGCTTTACCGGCGGGCAGGAAAGAGAAATCAAGTTCATAATCACGAGATTCCCAATCGGTCATGCCACCTACATACCACCGGTCACCATGATTGCGCATGGTCACTATATACTCGCCCATCGTCCCGTCAAGAATCTTTGTTGAATCAAACACAACAGGCAAAGCAGTCACGAAATCCACCCAATCCTGGTTTTTTATGTATAATGACGGAGAATCGCACAACATGGTGAACGGAGAGTCATACACAACATATGCGGCGGTCTGATGTCCTCTTGTACCCTGGCTCATCGGGTTATAATATATGGCGTTCCAATCGGCTTTCTGCCCGTTGCGCATTGCCCCGGGTGTGTAATCCACAGGTCCCGACATCATCCGGATGTAAGGATATGTCACATCATACTTCGGCATGTCGACCGACTTGTCGCTCCATTTCATTTCCTCCATTCCGAACACTGCCTCATAATTAAGGATATTAGGATATGTACGATTCAGACCCACAGGCTTATATATGCCGTGAAGATCGAGGAAAAGCTTATGCTTTGACGTTGCGTCCGCAATTCTCTCCACCATTTCGACCGCAGTCTGGTCATCACGGTCAAGGAAGTCAACCTTAAAACCCTTTATTCCCATCTCGGAATATTTCTTACAGGCTTCTTCCAGTTGCTTGTCAAGAACATTGAAAACTGTCCAAAGGACAATGTCCACATTTTTCTCCTTGCCATAGCGGACCAGTTCCGGAAGATCTATATCATGCACCACTGTCAACATGTCCCCGCTCTTGGGATCATACCATCCTTCATCAAGGACAATATATTCAATGCCGTTTCCCGATGCGAAATCTATGTAATATTTATATGTTTCGTTATTTATGCCGGCTTTGAAATCCACTCCTCGAAGTCCCCAGTCGTTCCACCAGTCCCATGCCACTTTACCCGGTTTGATCCATGACATGTCCTCTATCTTTGATGGACGAGCCAATGAATATACAAGGTTTGACACAGGCATTTCCGTATCTTTATCTGTTATGGAGATTATTCTCCATGGGAAATCATGTTTGCCAGGCGTTTTGGCTATGAAATCTTCAGTCTCTGTCACATACTCCTGCATGCGCCAAGGATAGAAATCAGTCTTGGAGGGATATTTGGCGAACTCCCCCTTCAATGTTCCAGTTTTTGCGTCCGGAACTATGAACATTCCAGGATACGACACCAGGTCGGACTCAAGAATAACCGTCTTGACTCCATTTTTATGATCCGCCGCTACCGGGAGGAACGCATATTTGGGAGGGACTGAATCCAACGAAACTTTCTGATAGAAATTCTGGAATGCCATTGCCATCGGTTTCTCCGGATTGGTGGACCAGGCCATATACAACTCCGGTGAACCGGGATATTTATATTCCGCAATTTCGTCATCTATTATAATGTCACCCTTTCTATTTGTAGAGAATCTATAGGCTACACCGTCGTCATAAGCACGCAAAGTCAAAGTCAGGCCGTCGCCAAGGCTGATTTCGGCTTCATTATATTCCGATATATATTCCGGAGTATGTGTAAAGGGTGCTTTGATTGTTTCCCGACGGGTCTTTCCCTTTTTCACCGACTTAATGGCAAGCGGAGATTTACGGCCACGTATCTTCATGCCGATTGGACTTGCATCCAATAATTGATTATCTCCGAACGATACGCCGAGCATTGGGACGCCGTCGACACCGTCGGCCAACGTAACAGCTATCTGTCCGTCGGGAGACGAGATGCCGGTTTCCTTGGCATTGACCATGGAGGATGTCATTGCCATTCCTGCCACAAGAACAAAACTGAGATATTTCATGATTATAAGGTTAAACTCAGCCGGATTGTACGGCTTTTATCTTTCACTTCGCAAAGTAAAATAATAATAAGGAATAAGCAATAACAAAATCATACAAAATTATGTTAAAATTGTTCAAAAGGTTAAAGTTCCTACACATTGTACAATTTTACCATAATTTTGTACGATTTTGTTATGTCCATTGCACATTTAATTATTAGTTTTGCAACATCTTTATCTAACGCAAGGAAAATTCCACATTTATATCGAATGATCCTTAGATATAGAAGTTAACGGAACGGATATATTTTAACATTAATTAACCTAACACAGTAACATGCATCTATTACCATCATTACTCACAGGATGCTCGTTGGCATTGTTGTTGCTTCCCTCGTGCAAGGGACGCGAAACGTACCAGGCACCTGATGCCCCGGTGAAGGAAGTAGCTTTCACCGATGTGCATATCGACGATGGTTTCTGGGCTCCCCGTATCGAGACAAACCGCAAGGTATCGATACCCTCCGCCTTCAAGGAGTGTGAGAAGAACGGCCGATTCGACAACTTCGCGATCGCCGGAGGTCTCAAAAAGGGCGAGCATCGCGGAGACTTCTCGTTTGACGACACGGACCCCTACAAAATTATTGAGGGTGCATCCTATTCTTTAGCGGTCAACTATGACCCGAAACTTGACCGGTATCTCGACAGCGTCATCAACCTGATCGCCGCCGCCCAGGAACCGGACGGATACCTCACCACCTGCGTCACCAACAAATGCACGCGCCTGTCCGGCTGGTGGGGAACTCACCGGTGGGAGAAAATCAACAGCCACGAACTTTACAATTGCGGACACCTGTATGAGGCCGCTGTCGCTCATTACCGCGCAACAGGGAAACGCTCCCTCCTTGACGTTGCCATCAAGAACGCCGATCTTGTCTGTAAGACTTTCGGTTATGGCGAAGGTCAGATACAATATCCCTCCGGACACCCGATCGTAGAGATGGCGCTTGCCAAATTATATAAAGTGACGGGCGACAAGAAATATCTGGACGAAGCCAAGTATTTCGTCACTGAAACCGGACGCCTTTCAAACGGACGCAAGCCAAGTCCCTATTCACAGGATCACAAACCTATTTTGGATCAGGATGAAATAGTGGGTCATGCGGTACGCGCCGGATACCTTTACTCCGGTGTGGCCGATGTTGCTTCATTGACCAACGACACGGCTTATTTCAATGCCTTGACCCGCATCTGGGACAACATGGCGTCAAAGAAACTGTACATCACAGGCGGAATAGGCAGCCGCGCCCAGGGAGAAGGCTTCGGTCCCAACTATGAGCTCAACAACCACACCGCTTACTGCGAGACTTGCGCCGCCATAGCAAACGTTTACTGGAACTACCGTATGTTCCTGGCCACCGGCGACGCGAAATACGCAGATGTATACGAGCGCGCCCTTTATAACGGCGTGCCTTCAGGTGTATCCCTTTCCGGTGATAAATTCTTCTATGACAATCCTCTGGAGTCGATGGGCCAGCATGAACGTCAGAAATGGTTCGGCTGCGCATGTTGCCCGGGTAACGTCACACGCTTCGTGGCGTCGGTGCCGGGATATGTCTACGCCACACAGGCCGATGACATCCTTGTGAATATGTTCGTGCAGAGCACAGCCGACATCAAGACCGACAATAACAAGGTGAATCTCCGTCAAGTGACGGAATATCCCTGGAACGGAAATATCAAGATAACTGTCACTCCTGAAAAAGCCAGGGAATTTGCATTGCGCATGCGTATACCCGGATGGTCGCAGGACGCTCCCGTACCCACCGATCTGTACTCCTTCACCTCCGCTCCCAAGCAGAAAGTAGAGGTCAAGGTCAATGGAAAGAAGACCGACTACATGGACGGCAACGGATACGCCACCTTGAAGCGTACCTGGAATCCCGGCGATGTAGTGGAGCTCTCCATTCCTATGGAAGTTCGCATGGTGAAGGCCAACGACAACGTGGAAGATGACAAAGGCAAGCTGGCCATTCAGCGCGGTCCCGTCATGTTCTGTCTCGAAGGAAAGGATCAGGCCGACAGCACCGTGTTCGACAAATTCATTCCCGAAGGCACGGTATTCACTGAGAAATATGAGCCCCAGCTCCTCAGCGGAGTCATGACTCTCAGCGGCAAAGCGAAGAAAGTTACCGCCGACGGCGAGACCGACGTGAACTTCAAAGCCATCCCCTACTGCACATGGAACAATCGTGGCGCCGACCACATGGCCGTATGGATTCCTTCTTCCAAAGAGACGGCCACCGTCACTCCCACACCCACACTGGCGAGCATGGCCACGATGTACTCCGAGCCCACGGATCTGACTTCCGACGCTCCGGCGGCGACATCCAACCTGAACTACGCCTGGGGATACAATGACCAATGGGAACCCAAGTCAAGCGACGACACTTCCAAACCATACCATTACTGGTGGCTGCGACAGGGTTCCAACGAGAACGTATGCTATGCGTTCAACGAACCCCAGACCGTAAGCAGCGTCGACATCTACTGGCTCGACTTCGACCACTATGACGGCAACTACCGCACTCCTGAAAATTGGACTCTCTATTATAAAGACGACACCAACCATTGGGCACCCGTCAAAAACAAAGGAGCCTTCGGAGTGGAGAAGGACAAATACAATCATGTTGACTTTGAACCTGTGAAAACCACTGCGCTGAAAGTCGCCGCCAAATTGCGCGACGGCGAAAGCGGCGGTGTGATAGAATGGAAAGTCAACTGACAATCTTGCGAAAACAGCTATATAACAACTAATTAAAACACCTTAACAATCTTATGAAACCGCGAAAAATTTCATTGAATCTGGGTACGAGCATGCTTGGAATCGCGGCTTTAGCGTTTGCGGCGGGCCCCATAGGCGTCCAGCCCGCATATGCGGAGCCATCGCAGGCAACACAGTCTGTGGATGCGGCAACTCTTACAGGTACGGTAGTCGATTTCGAGGGTGAGCCTCTGATCGGTGCCTCTGTACTTGTAAAGGGCACCACAACGGGAGCCGTTACCGACCTTGACGGCAAATTCAGTATCAAAGCAAAGCCAGGTCAGGAAATCCGCGTCACCTACATCGGGTACAAGGCTTTCTCGACAGTGGTAAAAAAGGGCCAGACCGACCTTGGCCGTATTGTTATGGACGCCGACAGCCAGAGTCTTGACGACGTTGTAGTAATCGGTTACGGCACACAGAAGAAAGGTGACGTGACAAGTGCCGTCGCATCAGTGAAGGCTGAAGACTTCACCATGGGTGCCATCGGCGACGCTTCCGAGCTCGTGAAAGGTAAAGTGGCAGGTCTTACCATCGCAAAGGGATCCGGCGACCCGAACGCCGAGTCAACCATCCGTCTGCGCGGTGTGATCTCTCTGGAAGGATCCTCAACACCTCTGGTGCTCATCGACGGTGTGGAGGGCGGACTTGGAACAGTCGCTCCCGAGAACATCGCCTCAATAGACGTCCTGAAGGATGCATCGGCTGCCGCTATCTACGGTACTCGCGGTGCCAACGGTGTGATCCTGATCACCACCAAATCCGGCTCTCATTCCGCAGACGCAGTGGTCAACGCCACATATTCCGGATATGTGTCATGGGCTAACCTTGCAAAGAAGCACAAATTCATGACTCCCGAGCAGATCCGCAAAGGTTACACCAACTATTCCGACCGCGGTTACGACACCGACTGGCTGGACGCTGTAACCCGCACGGCTTTCACCCACAACCATGACTTCCAGATCAGCGGCGGCGTGAAGAACACCACTTACTCGGGCAACGTATCCTACCGCAAGGCCGAGGGCGTCATCCTTACCACCTTCAACGAGGAGCTGAAGATGAACTTCGACGTAAGCCACAAGTTCTTCAACGACATCATTACCGTTCACCTGGGCATGCTGCACGGTCAGCATAAGGACAACGCGCTGAACGCCGGGACGGAAATCTACCGTCAGGCCATCATGCGCAATCCCACGGAGCCCATCTACGGTGACGACGGCCTTCCCTACGAGAACTTCGGAATCACCTACTATTACAACCCCGTCGGTCTGATAGAGATGCGCGACGGCGACAGCAAACAACGCTGGACCCGAATGCACGGAGACATCACAGTGGAGCCCATCAAGGGTTGGCAGACCAAACTGCTCATGTCGCGCAACAACACGAACGACCACACCGCCTATTTCAACTCTTCCAATTACCACTCTCACCGCACTGACGGAAAGACCGGTGATGCAAGACACACTTATAACAACTACACGACAGACCTGATTGAGGTAACCTCCAACTACCGTACCACATTCGCCGACAAACACCGTTTCGAGGCTCTCTTGGGATATAGCTGGCAGGAGTCTGTAAACGAAGGCTTCAGCGCTAAGAACGAAGACTTCAACAATGACTTCTTCAAGTGGAACAACTTAGGCATCGGTCAGGAACTGAAAGAAGGAAAGGCCGAGATGAGCAGCTACAAGAATGACAACAAGCTCATCGGTTTCTTCGGACGTATCAGCTACGGTTTCGACAACCGTTACAATGTCTTGGTTTCCTTCCGTCGTGAGGGTTCCTCCAAATTCGGCGCCAACCACAAGTGGGGTAACTTCCCCTCCGTATCGGCAGGATGGAACATCTCCAACGAATCCTTCTGGGGCAACGCTCCCTTGGCTTCATGGTGGAATGTGTTCAAATTCCGTGTCGGTTACGGTGTGACTGGTATTATACCTAACGAGCCCTATCAGTCCTTGACGCGTTACGCATACAACGGCTACTTCTACAACAACGGCAAATGGATCCCCGGTCTGCAAGTCAACTCCAATCCTAATCCCGACCTTAAATGGGAGACCTCAAGCGAAATCAACGTCGGTATCGACTGGGAGATGTTCAACGGCCGCTTCGGCGGTAGCGTGGACTTCTACAACAAGGAATCGCGCGACATGCTCTGGTGGTATGACGTTCCGGTTCCCCCGAACTTGTACACACGGACACTTGCCAATGTCGGCAAAATGCGCAACACCGGTGTCGAGGTGCTGTTGAAAGGCACTCCTGTTCAGAACCGCAACTTCGAATGGAACACAACCTTGACTTTGTCGCACAACACCAACAAGCTGCTGTCGCTGTCCAACGGTATGTACGAGACCGCCAACGAACATGACGAGGCATACTTGGGCGAACCTATCACCCAGCCTACACACCGCATGGAAGTGGGCAAAGCCGTTGACCGTTACTTCGGCATCAAGTCCGTGGGCGTAAGCGAGAACGGCCTCTGGCTGGTGGAAAATCCCACGACGGGCGAAGTGGTGGAACTGACAGACGCCATGCTTCCCGACTCCAATTGGAAACAGGATCTCGGCAACTCCCTGCCTAAGATTTATATGGGATGGAGCAATACTTTCAGATACCGAGACTTCGACCTGTCGATGCAGTTCACCGGACAGTTCGGCTTCAAGATCCTTAACGAGGCACGTTGCTACTACGAGAACAATTCCGTAAACTACAACCGTCTGCAGTCAGTTCTGGACGCCCCTTACGGCGACCGCGTGCTGGCCGGCAACCAGAAGCAGACTTTCGTAAGCTACTATCTGGAGGACGGTGACTTCCTGAAGCTGACCAACCTCACCTTAGGTTACACAGTTCCCTTGAAGACCAACAATTGGGTCAAGAGCATCCGCGCCTACTTCTCGGCGGAGAATCTCTTCACAATAACCAAATACAAAGGTCTGGATCCTGAGCTTCAGAACGGCGATGCCCGTTCATCAGGTATAGAATGGCGTGACAACTATCCCACCATCCGTTCGTTCACAATCGGTTTACAGGCAACATTCTAACACTTATTCGAAATGAAAGCATTTAAATATATCACATTGTCCTTAGCCGGACTGGCAATGCTCGGTACTGCCGCCGCATGTACGGATCTTGACGAACATCCCTACGATGTTGTCGTAGGCGAGGGCCATGAATTCTCTGAGTCGGAACGTGCCGCACTCTTCTATCCTGTCTACAATTCACTGCGAGACTTCATCTGGGGCTGGTTCGGTTTCACCGACCTTGCCGACATGGCCTCCGACCTGTGGTGCGTGCCTTACCGTATCGGTATCGGCTGGGGCGACCTCTATGTCCCCACCCACAAACATGAGTTCCACAGCCAGATCGGTTTCTTCGAGACCGCATGGGACCGTGCGTACGCCGGTGTGAACTCATGCAACACCCTGCTGCGCGACCCAAGTATCGCCGCTTCCGAAGACGCCTCGGCAGAACTTCGCGGCTACCGAGCATTGTATTATTACTTCCTGTTCGACCTGTTCCGCAACATCCCGTTGGACAAGGGTGAGCTGCACGACGCAGGATGGCTCCCCACTCAGGCCGAGCCTCAGGAAGTGTTCGACTTCATCGTTTCCGAACTGAAGGACATCGAAGGCAAGTTCGGCGACATGAAGGAGCTGGGACGTATGAACAACGCTACCGTCAACATGCTGCTGGCAAAAATGTACATCAACCATGACGCATGGCTGGGGGGCGACGGCGAAACATACTACAAGCTTTGCATCGACGAGTTGAACAAAATTATGGAAATGGGCTATGCCCTGGCCCCCAACTACAAGGACAACTTCCGCGAAAGCATCGCAAGTTCCCCTGAAATCATCTTTGGCATCCCTTATGAAGAAAAATATGCCTATGGGAACTATTACGCCAACCTGTGGATGTGCAACGCAGGCCGCGCCACATGGGGCTTCAACGGCTGGGCCACCTCCGGGGGTGGTGCCCATCCACAGTTCATCGAGACCTACGATGTCGACGACCAGCGCTACCGCGACTGCTGGATTTCCGGTCCGCAGTTCGACAAAG
>USIY01000046.1 GCA_900554845.1 uncultured Bacteroidales bacterium
CTCCAAGACACTCAATAAAGCGAGCTAATTTTGGAACATAGAACTGAACACCCTAATTATATGCAGGTCGTCGCCAGGCCAGACGGCATCGAACATTCCTCCGGCCAACACATCGTTGTAACCTGAATAACTTTTCCATGTGGCTCCGTATATGGCGACACATCCACCGTTGTTATGCCTCAGTAATTTCTCGGCAAAGCAGACATCAGTGTCGAATTTACCTGTCAAACAGTTTAGGCTGAATATCACCGGCAATTTATTCTTGTTGGAAAGTCTGTCTACATCTACCACCTTAAAAGAAGGTTGTTTCCATCCATCCTCTTCTCCATGGTCTCTGTGAAGCACATAGAACACTCCTTCGTTAATGGCGCTGACTATATCATCCGTATCGCCGTCCCATGCGAACTTGGGATACTTTAATTCATCGGGGATAGGCTCACCATTGGAATAATTACCAGTTGCGTCCCAGTTTGTCGGGTATATACCGTCCGATAATTTTGCAGTATAGATTCTCTCCACTGTCTTTCCTCGCCTGATCATTGCATTTCTTATGTCCTCGCAGGTACGAACACACCTGCTATCCTCATAACCGTCACGGACTGTATGATACTTAACAGAATTAGAATCGTCAAAAAATGAACAATGTATACCTTTATTGTAAAAGGCCAGGGACATCTGGGGCGAAAATTCATAGTTCACAATTTTCGCAAGGACTGTCTCGGCCTCCAGTTTGGAGGAAACAGATATTCTTCCTCTATGGATATCAGGGACATTATCAAAATTACCATCCATACAACCATATTGTAAATCTGATATTATAGGATGTTCCAAAGATGTAAGGGTATTCCCGGCACGTGTATATGTGTAAGTTTTTGCAGGCACATCTTCATAATCGCCCACAATCAGCAGATACCTGAGAGAGCGAAGGTTCGCATACATGCTCTCAACAGTCTGCTTGACGCTTTCAACGGTCCAGTCGCTCCGTGATATCACATGAGTCGTGAATCCCAAAAGTTGCTTCCATTCCGCGAACGAATCCACCGCGTCCTTGTATTCAGGCACCGTGAGGATCAGGTAGTCCTGAAAGTTCGGTGTCACCTTTGTCGTGGTAAGATCCAATATGTTGTTCACATTGCTTTTAGATGGATTGACAGTGATGTTGTCCGTGAACTCATGGTCCAGAACATATTCAGCGTACTCCGGTGTTTCCGGATCGTCATATCCAACTAAGTCTACATCATAATCGACCCTATAGCAAACCTGCGTGTAGGCCCGTACTTTCTTGGAGACCGGATCATATTGAATCGGACATACTTTAACCCGCACCATGTCCACTCCCCGGTATGTCTGAACTCCATGGTCCTCGACAATTTTGTCCGGGAATAACCCAAGATTCGGGTCTATAGGAGGCACGTTGTCCTTGGTATACCCTTCATCGACGCTGTTCAACAGTTCCGGGTGGGCGGGGGTCAGTTCGAAGCTGAATTCCGTATAGTCGGCGCTCACCAGAGTAAGTTTGTAATCGGACCCTTTCGGAATCTCAACAAGGTCCTCTCGTTGGGGGACCGACGGTTTCGTGACGCGGTTTTCAAATCCGAATCCGGCCACTTTCCACCATTTGCATTCTTCGTAGAGAGGATCATCCGCAAGCAATGCCTTAGTGAAGGTGTAGGTGACCGTTACGCTGTGGTCACCCTCGGTGACATTGCGTACCGGGATTGTCGCCTTGATGTCGGCCGATACGGGCTGCGATGTCTTCAGGTTGGAATTGCTCTGAAGATCAAGCAGCTGCTGGGCTGTCGATGGCAGACTGGCCGTCATCAACATACTAAGCAATAATAATTTCGTAATTTTTTTCATAAGCATTAGTTTTTATTGTTGGCTATTGTTGGCAATTTCTAACAAATATTCAATTTTTCACCATTAATGCGACAAATATAACACATTCATCTTAAAAATACAAAATATTTGACAACAATTTCATTATTTTTCAGACATTATGACAATCCTATCAAACATCGACAATGTCTGATAGCTTATAACATTAAAATATTTTTCATAAACACAATTAAAGGACAAAAATCCCGGAAACGCCTAATCCGTGCGTCTCCGGGATTCTGTAAAGGCTCTTACGAATTTTGATCAGAATGTTATTGTGCGGGTTGATTTGTCGGAGAGGCGCACCGTAACCGTCTTGCCGTCTTTGGATACTTTGACGGATTTGACGGGCTGAAGCTCGGCATCCGTAAAGCCAGAGCCGTCCTGACCGATCTTCTTCCATAATTGAAGCGTCACGTAAATTTGGCTGCCTTCGTTATTTGCCTTAAGGACAGGAACGATACATTCCTTCGATTCGGGATGCAGTCCGGAGGGGGTCAGCACTTCGGCTTCCTCTGTCCATCCGTACAGAGGAATCATGGCCAGCTCATACTTGCCGTTGCCAACGATTGTGGCTATGTTCTTCTCCTTGCCCACTTCCCGCTCACGGCTGGTGAAACCGGCGCAACATTTTTTCAGAGAATAGTGACCGAGCCTGATGTCTTTTGCACCGGGGGTAGTGACACGGTCCACTCGCAGTATGCCGTCCGGCAATGTGATGTCCGCGAGCTGATAACGCACGTTCGTGTCCGTCTCCAGCACCGCGTCGCGGCGGTACACACCGTTCTTATAGTCTTTGAAATCATACAGTCGCAGCACTTCCCATTCCCCTTTGCCGTTTTTGGTGGCATAATTCATGGAAATCTCGCCGTTCTTGCCGTCGGCCATCCACGGGAAAGCGGTATTGTAAGCCAATTTATTGTAATTTTCCGAACTGCGGAACTTCTGCCAGTCGCTTGCCACCGTCTCATGGCACCAGGAACGCAATTCCGACGAGCCACTGTTGGGATAATTGGTTATCATCAGCCCGGTGGCCGGCTGCAGTTTGTCGTAGACTTTTCCTTTGGTCAATTCGTTGTCCCACGGACCGTTGTTCTCTACGGCACTCCAGAACTCGGAGTCCTCCGGAAGCAGAAGCCCTAAAAATGCCTTTCCGCACCAGTACACGCTTCCGCGACAGGAATAAATCTGCACACATGGCGCGAACGGTCCATAGTACCCCATCGTCGGCACGCCGTTTTCCAGAAACTCCGGATGCTGCATGAACTGCAGCAGAGTGGAGGAAGCGATTCTCCTCAGCCAGCCATAGTTCACATTCTCGTGATGACCGAGTTCTGCCAAAGTCAAAGGTGTTACTGCCGCGAAGCGGTACGGTATACTGCGGCCGTACATGTTCATGCGGCCGTCGCCGGAGAACATATAGGGATAATTGGCTATCATGTCGCCTTGATTCTTGATGAACTGAGCGGCGATTTCAGGATACTGTTTCTTGCCGAACAGTTCCGCCCACAACGGACCGTAACTCTGATAGGCCCACATGCTATAATAATCATAGGCAGGAACATCGTTGTACCACCCTTCCCCGCGGTAACGATCCAGCATATTCGTCAGGAATTTCTGAAGTTTGACCTCGTCCACATCATAACCCTTGTCCTTCAGAAAACTAAGGATAAAGATATTGAAAAACTGCCAGTTCGAGGGGATTGTCGGCCCCTCCCCGTAATTCTTCAGCAACGCGGCAAGCTTGTCCTGTTCCTCTTTCGTCATCTTGTCCCACAATGCCTCGGGAGCCGCTCCCATGGAAAGGCACAACGAGCCGAGTTCCAACAATGTCTGTGTGGGGCCGCCCGGAACCGGATCGACATAATGCTTGCTGTTGGTATCGGTAAGGCTCTTCATCTGATGACGGTAATAATCCGCCACTTTGATACCGTGCATTTCCAGATCCGGATTTTCCTTCAGCAACGGAGCGGCCACGAACATGGTGCGCGCCAAGCCCTCGATCTTTGCTACTTTCGCGTCCGACTCACCGTGGGGATAGGTCTTGTCGAGCTGCTTCGGGAAATACATCGGATCATCAATTGAATGTATGTAACTGAAGGCTCCGTCCAACAGATATTTTGCCGCGTCGACCCAATGTTGCCGTGTCATTCCGCTGTACGGGCTCTTCACATAATCAGGATTTTCCACTCTGAAAACATTGTCGCTGACCATCGCCTTATGGCACATGTTCCTCTGGGCGTTCACGAGCCCCGTCGGCATCGCAGCCACCAAACATACTGCTAAAAAAATCTTGACAAACTTAAAGTCTTTCATGATAACAGGTTAAATTTATAACGGACTTATATCCGTTAATATCAATAACGTTCCTTCCCGTCCAAAAATTACCTAAATGAACTTAGTTTTAATGGAATATACAAAGCCGTCCCGCAACTGGGCAATTGGTTCGACAGACAGGTGATAACGGTGCACGCTATAGTGATTTTTATCTTGGAATGATCAGACCTGTGCGTGTTATGGAGAGGAGGTTCTCCAAACCTCCGGCAAAACCGTTTGGCCGCAAGGCCAAAAACAACACTTCAGTCCGGCGCCGGGGCCTTGCGGCCCGACATAAGGCCGGAGGTTTGGAGAACCTCCTCTCCATTGCAAGGGATGCGGCTGTTGGCGGGGGCTGGAGGGTGTTTTTGCACACTTTTGGAAATGTGTGCCAAATGCAAAAGAAATTTAAATGATTGGTAATTAGCTGTATTTGATTTGGATATTAAAGCGAATTGTGTTAATTTTGCAATCGTAATAACGGGAACGATTGTAGTCGGAACCAAAACAAGGTTAAAATTTCCCTTGCGGAACCGTTAGCCTTAAGCAATGACACTCATGAAATTTAGAACAATACTCAGCAGTCTGCTCGTAGCCGCCACAATAGTTGCGGGCAACGCTCAAAATAATCATAAAACCAGTCACAGCCGCTCTGTGGAGGCCCACAAACAGGCGCACGCCCGTTTGGCAAATGTCAACACGAAGCTCGACATGAGCTCCATCAACTCCAAGATGCGTGAGGAAATCGCCACCCGCGAAGCCGTGGCCGAGGGACGCAACCCGGAAACCATGCAGATGATGGCCGACGTGCTGAAAGAGGCGCGCAAGCATCTCGGAAAGCCTTACCGTCACGGCATGAAGGGCCCCAACGCCTTCGATTGCTCCGGTTTCTCGAGCTATGTCTACAAACAGTTCGGCATCAACCTGAGTCCCGCTTCCCGCATGCAGTGCACACAGGGTCGGAAAGTTGACCGCAAGGAATTGCGTGAAGGCGACTTAGTGTTCTTCACCAGCCCGCGAAGCGGACGCGCAGTGGGTCATGTTGGCATCGTGGTGTCGGCCAACAATGAGACGGGCGATTTCTCCTTCATACATGCGAGCACGAAATACGGTGTGAAAATCAACCAGTGCGAGGGTTATTACGCCAAACGTTTCGTAGAGGCCCGCAGAGTAGTGGAATAATTAGGACAGCAAACATATATCACTTCAGGCATGCTTCATCCGAGCATGCCTTTTTTACGTTGGCTTTTTATTTTATCATTTTATCAATTGCCGCCGTAATTTCTTGCATAATCGCGCGATTGTTAATAATTTTGCATTAAATTTCTGCCGATAGTCCAATACCGGCCCACCTAACATTGAAAAAGATTCTGCTATGGAAGTGTTAAAACAGACTGACTTCAAGTTCAACGGTCAGGAAAGCGTGTATCACGGCAAGGTACGCGACGTGTACAATATCAAGAACGAATACATGGTGATGGTAGCCACGGACCGTATCTCGGCGTTCGATGTGGTGCTTCCCGAAGGGATTCCTTACAAGGGACAGGTACTGAACCAGATAGCCGAGTTCTTCCTGGACTCCACCAAGGACATCGTGCCCAACTGGAAGATCTGTTGCCCAGATCCGATGGTGACTGTCGGAGTATGCTGCCAGCCCCTGAAGATAGAGATGATAGTGCGCGGCTACATCGCCGGCTCCGCATGGCGCGAGTATCAGGCCGGAGCACGCGAGATTTGCGGCGTGAAGCTCCCCGAAGGTCTGTGCGAGAACCAAAAGCTCCCCCATCCCATCCTTACCCCCACCACCAAGGCCGACGAAGGACATGACGAGAATATTTCACGTGAGCAGATAATCGCCCGCGGCATCATGCCCGAAGAAATCTATGCACAGGTAGAGAAATACGCTCTCGCCCTCTTTGAGCGCGGTACGGAAATCGCCGCCAAGCAGGGACTTATCCTCGTGGACACCAAGTACGAGTTCGGTCTGAAGGACGGCAAGGTGATTCTGATCGACGAGATCCACACTCCCGACTCTTCGCGCTATTTCTACGCTGACGGATACGAGGAGCGTCTCGCCAAGAACGAGCCCCAGAAGCAGCTCTCCAAGGAGTTTGTGCGCCAGTGGCTTATCAGCAACGGCTTCATGGGCAAAGCCGGCCAGAAGGTCCCAGAGATGACTCCGGAATACTGCGAGGAGGTAAGCAACCGTTACATCGAGCTTTACGAGCACATCACTGGCCGCAAATTCGAGCGCGCCTCGGACTGCGGCAACCTGCAGGAGCGCATCTTCAACAACGTCTCCAAGGCTCTCGCAGAATTGAAATAAGGCACTATAACCCTATTTATACGGCACGCGACAATCGCCACGTGCCGTATTCTTTTTATTTGCAGTTCATTGGATCGTTTTGTCATTGAATCGGTACTCATCAGGCACTTTTTGGTGCAATATTTGTTATTCCATATGTAATCATTATAAAACAAATCAGAACTATATGGCTCTGGAGTCAGATAAATTATATAATATAGACAGTATGCTTGACAAACATGCGTTGAGCAGAACCATCAACATACTTAAAGAAGCCGCTGATTCATTAAACGATATCGATTCAATCGACAAATTGAACAGTATCAATGAATCCTACAAATATCTTCGTCGGTATTTCATTACCTGTACGCCCGATCCCACACGTTCGGCGATGCTTCAGCAGCTCGCCGAGAAGCTAAGGAATGTCCGCGACAGGCTGCTGCGCGAGAGCCGCCGTCAAAGCCCGGAGGCTTATTATGCCACTCTTCGGTTCCTCGACCTGCGCCTTTACGACATTGACAATTTATTAAAGCAATATCGAGAGGTAACGGCTCAATTATCTTTGGTAGAATTGGTTGGAGACATTCCGGAAATTACCAACAGACAGCGCTATGACCTTCTCGACACCATATTCATGTACGTCATGGCATCGTTCCAGAATAAGCACACCTCCACGGCGGTGCACGACGCCATAACCAATCCTGACATCGACCTGAATCTCAAACTCCAGTTAGCCCATGCCATGGTGCTCGGACTCTCAGCCGCCTACGACTCCGACAAGCTGGAGTTGCTGCTTGACATGGCAATGGACGATTCCCTCCCCACTCAGGTCGCGGCCGTAGCGTACATAGGGACAGCAGTCGCTTTCATGGCCTACGCGAACCGCATCAGAACCAACCCGAAGATTTCCGTAAAGGTAGAGGCTTTGGCGGACAATCCTGAGTATGTGGCGCGCATGCGTTCGGTCATAAAAGCCATCGCCGGAACCCGCGACACCGAAAGAGTGTCCAACAAAATGAAGGACGAGGTGATCCCCGAGATCATGAAGCTGCGTCCCGACATGCTCAATAAGTTCAAGAATATCTCGCCGGATGCGGATCCCGAGTCGCTGGAGAACAATCCCGACTGGAAGGAGATGCTGGACAAATCGGGAATCACACGCAAGCTCGAGGAACTGACAGAGATGATGAACGACGGAGCCGACCTGATGATGGTGACTTTCTCGCAACTGAAGAAGTTCCCTTTCTTCCAGCACATCAACAATTGGTTCCTCCCCTTCGACATCAACAATCCTGAGCTGCACATCAGCGAGGATGACCGTGAGCTGCTTGATAAATTGACTTCTGTGGCACCGTTCATCTGCGATTCCGACAAATATTCGCTCGCTCTCGCCATAGCCCAGACTCCGGCCGATCACCGACGGATGATGATGTCGCAGTTCGGCGCCCAGTTCGACCAGATGTCGCAGGAACTGAACGACAAGCTGCCCGACAGCTCTCGACCCGACTTCGACCGCGAGATAGTAAAAAGAGTACGCGACCTCTACCGTTACATATTCCTGGGCCGCAACACCGGGTGTTTCTACAATATTTTCAAGAACCGGCTTGACTTCATGTCCTTCCCCGTCATCGGCGAGAAACTTATCGACGAGGATTTCCTGAGCGTCATGGCCGAGTTCTATATGAAACGCGGTTTCTACAGAGAAGCGCTCGGACTGTTCGAGAAACTGGATGAACTCTCCGTTTCAGACACGTCAATCTGGCAGAAGATCGGATTCTGTCACCAAAAGAATAACAATTTCAAGGGAGCCCGCGACGCATACATGAAATCCGAACTGTTGGGCGACGACAGCAAATGGCTGGTCAAGAAATTGGCGTTCGTCAACCGGAAGCTCGGTGATTTCGCCAACGCTTTGGAATACTACGAGCGTCTGCTGACCGACGATCCCGACAACGTCCGGCTGATGCTTAACGCAGCAACAGCCGCGTTGGAAACCGGACATATCGACCGTGCGCTACAGCTGTATTATCACGCCGACTATCTGAAAGTCAATGATGAAGAAATAAAACGCGCCATTGCATGGGGCGAAATGCTGGCCGGACACCTTGACAAAGCCGAGAAGGAATACGCCATAATCACCTCAGGCACTCCCAAAGCCTCGGACTGGCTGAATGCCGGCCATGTGGCGCAGCTGCAAGGAAATTATCAAAAGGCCGCGGACAGATACCGCAACGCCGCGCGCGATGGCCAAGAGAACTTCGAGATGGCCTATACCGCCGACATACCCATCCTGCGACGTCTCGGCGCCGACGATGAGTCTATTTACCTCCTGCTTGACGAAATCTTAGGTTGAAAGGTCGTGTCGGTGCAGACACATTCCGTGGCCGGGGCTAATCTTTCAGAGTAGTCCCGGCTGTTTATTCTGTATAGCTTGGCCTTCCGGCTGTTGGGGAATCTGTTAAAGAAAGGATCGACCGAATACCACCATCTGATCGACACCAGTCCCGGCTGGTTCAGAAAAGTCCTGTTAACTTCAAAAATACATGTCCGCGCCACACAGGTAATGTACCTTGATCCGTCGCTCCATTGGGTCTCGCATATATAGTGCGGCTTGCGCATGCTGTCGGTGTCGTTGATGGATCTGTCTCGGTTCGAAACAGTGATATGTCGTCCGAACCGCCGGTTGATAAGATTCATGTGGTATTTGAACCGGTCGCCGTGCGTCGACGTGTCCTTAAGATTGTTGAAGGCTATGTGCAGATGAATCATCTCATGGATTATGGTGTCCTCTATCTGGTCCTGAGGCAGATCATATCTCGTGCTGACATACATCCTGAAATTGCAATTGCTCACCTTTCCGAGCAAATTCCTTTTCCTTTCGAACCGCAGCATTCCCAGAGCTCGGCCGGAATCGCTCATAAGAATCGGAATCGTCGGAAGTTTTCCGTCGAACATCAGGTCGTTGAATTCATTGAATTTTTCCTTGGCAAATTTTATCGTTGCTTTCATGCTTGGTTTTTCGAAATGATTTTAAAACTTAATTAATTTTCAAGTCACACAACTGACGAGAAAAGGCATCATTGATGTTTTGGCCTTACGGTCAACTAATTCGCCGGAGGTTTGGAGAACCTCCTTTCCATGACACGCGCACAAGGCCCCGTTGCGAGTGAAACTTGAATCAGTTATGTAACGGCAAATAATCAACAATATTAATAAAAGTAAATGTCGCAATTTAACCGATAATAAGTGAAGGAAAATCTTTTATACTTTCTGCGACTTCTTTTTGTCCGGTTTTGGCTTGTCTTTCAGTCTAATATGCCTATATTCTCCTTCGCTCCGCACCAAAACCGCCTCAAAAACAAGCCCGCATAAAGTATAAATTAAATTTCAACACTTACTTATTTTTCAAACTTTAAGGCGTGCCAATATGTTAAAATCTAAAGAATTTGTTCCCTTTTGTATCCGGACCTCTAATTCATTTGCAAAATAGCCGGGAATCGGGGGAAATAGACCTGAAGTTGCTATGGAAAACAACACAAGAGGAAAAGAATATGATGTAATCGTGATAGGTGGGGGCGCCACGGGAGCCGGAACCGCGCGGGACTGCGCCATGCGCGGTCTGAAAACGATACTTATCGAACGTCTCGATTTTACAGCGGGAGCCACCGGTCGCAACCACGGCCTTCTGCACAGCGGCGCCCGTTACGCCCACACCGACCCGGAATCGGCCGCCGAATGTATCAAAGAAAACATTATACTGAAGAAAATCGCCCGACACTGCATCGATGATACCGGAGGTCTGTTCGTAACGCTTCCGGAAGATTCCCTCAGTTATCAGGATGCGTTTGTAGAGGATTGCGGTAAAGCCGGAATAGACGTGGACGTTCTCGACCCGAAAGAGGCGCGTCTTATGGAGCCTTCGGTGAATCCGGACATAATCGGAGCGGTCAAGGTCCCGGATGCCTCGGTGGATCCCTTCAGACTCACCACGGCCAACATAATGTCGGCGCGGCATTATGGCGCCGATATTCTGACTTACCATGAAGTAGTGGGGTTTGAGAAAGAGGGAAACCGCATAATCGGAGTGGACCTCCTTGACCGCAAGACATGCGAGCGTTCTACTGTTTACGGCAAGGTAATAATCAACGCATGCGGTATATGGGGACACCTTGTGGCCAAACTCGCAGGTGTGAACGTCAATATGTATCCGGCGAAGGGCTCGCTGCTGATTTTCGGCCATAGGATAAATCATATGGTGCTGAACCGTTGCAGGAAACCCGGCGACGCCGACATCCTCGTTCCCGGCGACACTATATGTGTGATCGGCACCACATCCACACGCATTCCCTTTGATCAGATCGACAACATGGAGGTTACTCCCGGCGAAGTGGACCTTCTGTTGCGGGAAGGCACGAAACTCTCCCCCGCTCTTGCTTATACTCGTATACTCAGGGCATATTGCGGCGTGCGTCCGCTTGTGGCGGACGACAAAGACCCCACAGGACGCAGCATCAGCCGCGGAATCGTTTGTCTTGACCATGCGAAAAGAGACGGTCTGGAAGGTTTCATCACCATAACTGGGGGCAAGCTGATGACCTACCGGCTCATGGCTCAGGAAGCCACGGACATGGCCTGCAGGAAACTGGGCGTGGACAAACCCTGCATGACGGCGGAGGTGCCGTTGCCGGGTTCCGAACCTACAGCCGACGACAAGAAACGCCGCCAGCATATAATCGAGCTGAGCACCGAGCAGAAAGCGGCCGAAGGCAGACATGGATCCATGACAAGTTTCATAAAAAGCGGCAGCCCGGATGACGACGCTTTGGTTTGCGAATGCGAGCAGGTGTCCGTGGCCGAAGTGAATTATGCGATCGACGAGCTGCACGTAAACAATCTTATAAACCTTCGCCGACGCACCCGCATGGGCATGGGCACATGCCAGGGAGAACTCTGCGCATGCCGTGCCGCAGGTCTGATCGACAGGCATTACAATTGCACGCAGAAGAGTCTGGACGATCTTGCATCGTTCATGAACGAGCGTTGGCACGGAATGTTCCCCGTATGCTGGGGCGAGACCTTGGTGGAGGTGCAGTTCACCTCCTGGTTGTACCGTGGAGTGCTGGGCATTGACCATGAGCCCGACAGCCATGAGGAAAATATAGATAATAACGTCGCGAACGCAGAGACATGTAAAAAAGAGAAGTCATGAAATTCGATACAGTGATTATAGGAGGAGGATTGAGTGGCCTCGTGGCAGGCATAAAATGCGCCGAAAGCGGACAAAAAACCGCCATCATCACTCGCGGACAGAGCGCTCTGCATTTCTGGTCCGGTTCGTTCGACCTGCTGGGACACAGCGCCGACGGCAGTGTCGTGGAGAACCCGTTCGATCATATCGACGGATTGCCCGTTGATCATCCATACCGTAGAATAGGCAAAGAGAAGCTGCTCGGCATGATGAAACAGGTGCCGAAAATATTCGAGGATGTCGGAGTGAAGGTGAATGGAGATCCGGAACGCAACCATTATCGACTTACTCCCATGGGATATATGAAACCGGCATGGCTTACGCTCGACGATTATGTGATGTTCAATGATCCGGACAATATGCCATGGAAAAAAGTAGCGTTGGTGAACATCAGAGGATACATAGATTTCTATCCTCGGTTTCTTGCTCATGGTCTGGAACCCAAAGGCGTGGAATGCGTCACTGCCAACGTCGACATCCCCCAGCTTTCCAGATTTCGGGAAAGCACCACCGAGATGAGAGCCACGAATATGGCGCGTTTCCTGAAGGACGACGCCGTGGATGATCTTGCCCGGGAGATAAATAAAGTCTCCTCGGGATGCGAAGCCGTCATC
>USIY01000047.1 GCA_900554845.1 uncultured Bacteroidales bacterium
TCACCTCCACTCCGAATGTACGGCTCTGGGCGTCCACAGTGGGCATTATGGTTGTGACAGTGCCGGAGAATTCCTCGTCGCCATAGGTGTCGAACTTGATGACGGCGGGCATTCCCTTGCGCACATGAGGCAGGTCGCCCTCCGAAACATTAATGACCACTTTCACAGGCTGCGTGCGGGCGACAGTAAGGATAGGAAGGTTGCCGGTGAGATCGCCCGGATCATAATTGCGCGCAGTCACTACTCCCGAGATAGGGGATGTGAGAACGGTGTTTTCCCTGGCGTGACGCAGAGTGCGCTCGGCGGTGGCAAGGGCGTTCTTGGCGTTGACCAACTGAATTTCCATAGCGTCGACGTTCTGTTTGGTGCCTCCGCCGATCTTGTACAGTTCCACTGCCCGGTCATAATTCAGCTGGACGTTGTGAAGGTTGGCGCGGGCGTTGTCCACCTGCGATTCATAACTGAAGGTGTTGACGTCGTCAAGCACCACAACCCTCTGGCCGGCCGAGACATACTGTCCCTCGTCCACAAGTATCTGTTTGATCCGATTCGGCATCGAACTGCTGATGTTGTTCAGCAACTCCGGTTCCACAGTCGCTGTGTAATTGCCGTTCTGATCAACCGTACGGGCGGTCACCGTTGCGACCTTAACTACAGGAAGCGTTTCTTCCTTGGCGGCGTCTTTGTTGTCTTTGTCGCCGGAACAGGATACGGCCATGACTGAGGTCAGTCCTATGGCTGCTAATGACAAATATTTATTCATGGTTTACTGTTTTTCTCATTATTTTACTGTACCTGCGGTTTCAGGAATGCCGAGGGCGTCTTCCTTACCGAGCAATGTATCGAGCTCGGATGTGGACACGAGGTAATTGTATATGGCCTGCAGATAGGACAACTGAGCAGAAGTATTTGCCACTTCCGAATCACGGAGGTCAAGATAGGACGCCGCGCCGATTTCAAAGCTTTTCTGCATGATGGAGTAAGCTTTGGCGGCCTGCTTCACACCGTCCTCGCTTGATTTTATCTGCCGGATCTGCTTGTTGATATTGTCCAAGGCCAGATCCACCTGCATGTTCAGATTGTTCACCAGGTTCTCGCGCTGATAAGCCATCTCGTCGTACTGGATCTTTGCCTGTTTCACCGAGTTAAGGCGTCCGAGACCGTTGAATATGGGGACTTGCAAAGCCACTCCCACGTTGCTGTAAGGGTTGAACATCTGGTTTTTCAACGCATTGCCGCTGCTCATGGCGTTCCAGTTCATATTATAGGAGATCCCCAAAGTAGGAATCCACGCGAATTTCTTCAAAGTAAGGGTCTGCTTCAGCAATTTTGTCTGGATGTCGAGGGTACGCAAAGAAGTGTTGCGCGACAGATCGCGCTCCGCGCCGAGCTGATAGCCGTACATTTCCTGCTGCATGTCCTTGAGAGTGACATTCGGCATCACGGCCACTTCCGTATCCATTCCCATCAGCATCTTAAGCATAAGCGACGCCTGCTTCACCGATATGTCGGCCTGCAGCAACTCAGGCTCGACGTTCGACACCTGAACAGAACTGCGCAGCACGTCATATTCCGACGCAGTCCCCTGCTCGAATTGTTTTTGATATATGTCGGCGTTCATCTTGGCGATGTCATAGTTCTGCTGTATCACGTCCTTCGACGCGACCGCAAGCAGCAACGCATAATATGCCTTGTTGACATTGTTCACCAGATCCAGCCGCGAGGAACGAGATTCCTCCAAAGAGGCAAGAATCTGAGTGTCGCTGATCTGAAGCGACTTCCATAACTGCGCGTTCACAAGAGGCATCGAGGCCGAGAATCCGAAATTCCAGTTGTTGTCGGTACCCATCTTGAACTGCTGCGTCTGGCCGCCCATGTTCATCGACACGGTCTGCAACTTGATGGTGCGTTGATAAGCCCCCGAAAAATCAATGTTGGGAAACAGATTGGCCAGCGTCTCGCGCTTGCTGTAATCCATACGTTTCACCTCCATGTCGGCCACACGGATGGTAGGATTGTCCTGAAGGGCGATCGATACGCATTCGTTTCGCGAAAGTCGCACTGTATCGTTGCACATTCCCTGCAGGGCGCTCAGGGCAAGCAACGACAATGCCAGCGGTTTTAAGAATTTCATAATACCTGCGATATTGATTGTTATTCTTTGTTGTTTTCTACTAAGTAGCTAATAGAAATTAATGAACATGAAAACGAAGTTAATTTTTAGGTATTTTCTTTCCGGAGTGAAGGAGCCATTGCCACATAGTGACTGAGCGACAGGAAGAAAACAACAAAAAAGAACGAGTTTTCATGTTAAGTTCCATAAGCTACATATAATCATTAATTTTTATTAGCTACTTACTTTTTATTCTTGTTGACCGTCACAAAATGGTTGGACATCCCTTCGAGAATCTCCAATCCTTTGTAGGTCGCTATGCTGCGCAGAAATCCAAGACTGATGGTATTGAAAGTCTGTATCAGCGTAACATCGGGAGGAAATTGCTTTTCCATACGCTTCAACGATTCCATCTGTATCAGGAAGAGTCGGCTCATAATTCTGTAATCCACATCGGGACGGAACACACCTTCCTTGATTCCGGCTTCAAGAAACTGCAGCAAATCGTTGTTGGCCGCAACTTCGTCATAGGTCGGCCGCAAGCGCGGACAATATTCATCCATGTCCACGAAAAACGCCATGTCAAGTTCGCTCATGGTGCGCTGATGGAACTTCAAAGCCAGCACAACGGCCGCCATTGTGTTGGACGCCTTGGAGACGATTCCTACCATACGCTGTTTCATAAGCTCGTGCATCTTGCGCATGGTCTCGACTATCATATCCTCCTTGCTGTTGAAGATCTCATACAGAGTCCGTTTGGACATTCCCAGACTCTTGGCCACGGAATCCATGGTCAGGTTCTTGATCCCCTTTTTTATCAGCAATGGATAGATCTTCGTAATCAGCTCAGTTCGATGTTCTTCAATTGTCATTGTTATAATCAGAAAGACGAAGCAAAATTAGCAAATAAAACCCGAAACCGATTTGCGGTTTCGGGTTTTATATATAAGATTTCACCTATTTTAACAATAGACCTTCATTCACCCATACCGCTGCCGATTATAAGCAACAGCAAGGACAGCAGAAGGATCCCGAGATCAATGAGTTTCGACTTCAGGTCGCGGCGTTCGCCAAGCACCGCCACTCCATATCCGAAAGACACAAGCACGCTTCCGCGACGTATCATCGATACGACTGAAATCATGGCGCCGGGCTGCGACAACGAATAAAAATAGCATAGGTCAGCCGCCGTCAGGAACAAGGATATTCCCAATATGGTCCATCTCCACTTGAATTTGTCACGCGCCAAACCTTTGCTCCGCAGAATGACCACAACCAACGCCATCAACACACACTGATAAAGCGAATACCATGCCTGCACCTCCGTCGGCTCATACAGTTTCAGCAGATATTTGTCGTATAGAGCGCTGACCGCGCCAAGCATGGTGGCTCCTATCGACAGCCAGATCCACTTGCTGTGCTTGATATCGAAACCGTCGTGCGATCCGATGCGGCTTATCATATACAAGGAGAGGAAACCCAACGCGATGCCGCACCACTGGACCCAGTTCAGCCGTTCCCCGAAAAATAGCAGAGCGCCCACAAGCACCAGCACCGGACGCGAGGCGTTGATCGGCCCCTGGATTGTAAGCGGAAGATGCTTGATGGCGAAGTAGCCCAGAATCCACGACGAAAGCACAATCACCGCCTTAAGCAATATCTGCAGATGACCCACATAGCTGTTGCCCAGCCCTATGCCCCCGCCAGCTATATTGTTAAAGATTACCGGCGACATCAAAGCCGTGCCGAACAATGTGTTCAACAACAAAACAATCGGTACGTTGTTGTCACGTACCGACAGTTTTTTCATCACGTCATAAAATCCCAGCCCGACGGCCGAGCATATCGCCAATATAATCCACATTTTAATGTTGATATAAGAATCGCTTGATGGAACGTTTAGGAGTTTTCTCGAACTCCTCCTCCATTATCTTTATGCCCTTGACCTTGCTGTAACCGGGCAGTTCCGTATTCAGCTGCTCCAGATTCTGCCTCATTATTTTCTCCAGCTCGTCGCGGTCGATGCTCTGTGTCATCGCAGCGTCGAAATCGGGATGAACCAAAGCCTGCAGATGATCGCCGTCCTCTATAATCAACGACTCGTTGACATAAGGCATATTGTTGAGTTTCTGCTCGATTTCCTCAGGATATATATTCTGCCCCGACGGTCCGAGTATCATTGTCTTGCTGCGGCCGTTGATAGAGATGAATCCGTCAGGGTCGACAGTTCCCATATCACCGGTATTCATCCATCCGTCGTGACCGATCATGACTTCGTCGGTAGCCTTCTGGTTCTTGTAATAACCTTTCATCACATTGACGCCGCGCACGAGGATATTGCCGGGTATATTCTCGGGATCAGGCGAATCCACCTTGACTTCCATACGGTCCACAGCCTGTCCTACTGTATGAGGCTTGGAGTCGGGCGCCGTGGTGTAGCTGATCAGAGGTCCGCATTCGGTCATTCCATAGCCCACTGTCACCGGAAATCCGATCTTGTACAGGAATTTCTCGACATCGGCGTTCAACGGAGCGCCTCCTACTATTATCTCCTTCAGATTTCCTCCGAATGCCTGCAGCAGGTTTTCCTTTATCTTTGCCAGCAGACGGTCGTCGAGATAAGGAACACGAAGAAGGATCTTCATCAACGGCTTGTCGAGCAACGGGAACACCTTGTTGCGTATGATTTTCTCAAGAATCAGCGGCACCGTGATGATGAGGGTGGGCTTGACGTCGGCGAACGCTTTCAGTATGATCTTGGGACTCGGTAATTTTGTAAGGAAATAGCAGTGACAGCCCCTGCTGAAGGGATTCAGCATCTCAATGGTCATGCCGTACATGTGCGCCAGCGGCAACATGTTGACGATACCGTCACCGCGCTTGAAGAACGGCAGATTATCAAGCGTAAAGCGGATGTTGCTCCACAACGACCGGTACGGAACCATCACTCCCTTCGACATTCCGGTGGAGCCGGAAGTATAATTTATCACGCACACCTCGTCGGGCTGGTCCCGGTAATAATGCAGATCGCCCGGTCCGAAACTGTAGGGATATTTCTGACCGAACAATCCGTTGATATTGTTGCGTGCTTCCGTAAGCCGCTCGCTGCGCGAAACAGGCATGCCGAACTCACTTATATAGATCACGCCGATGAGGTTCGGCAACAATTTTTCATCAAGATTTTCCCAAATCGCGGCGTCCACAAACAGGAGTTTCGCATCGGAATGATTCACAAGATGATGAATGGTGTCCGGCTTGAATTCATGCAGAATAGGCACCGCAACCACACCCGCGGTAAGACATGCCAAGAACGTGACCGCCCAGTTCGATGAGTTCTTGCCGCATATCGCCACATGGTCACCGGGTCGCAGTCCGGCTTCCTCGAACAAGATATGCACTTTCGCTATCCATTCGGCCACATCCTTGTACTGATAGTTCATACCCCCCATATCGGAGAGCGACATAAGATTCCAGTTATCGCGGATTGCCTTCTCTATCAATGCATTCAATGATTGGGAATTGTGTTCGGCCATAGTAATGTTCTATATGATTAGGGTTACTTATCTTTTCTTCGTTGATTTTTTATTGGTTTTCTTGATGGAATTCCCGTTTACCGTAGATTTGGAACCGGATTTATTCACCGGCTTCGACACGGAGGTCCCATCTTTTGCCTTCTTGCCGGACTTGGCGCCGGCATCAAGCATGCTGTATGTGAAGCCATCTTTTTTAGCCTGGCTCTCGATATTCTTGATCCGTTTATTCGTATCCGGGTGGTCGCTGAACGCCTTCATGAAAGAGTTTGACCCACCGCTGCCTGACATGGTTTCAAGCTTTTGGAAGGCCTTGGCCATGACAAGGGGATTTATACCTCGCGACTTCAGATAGGAGTACGCATAATTATCGGCTTCTGTTTCCTGCTTGCGTGAATATCCCTTCGACAGAAGGACTTCGGCAATGTCGCCGAGCTGCGAATCCGTCAGCGTCGCCACAACTCCACCCGTCGATCCCACTACATCCCTCAATGCAGACGACGTCAAAGCCTCTTTAAACGCCTTTTTGGTATCTTTATGCGCCACATGGCCGATTTCATGACCTATGACGCCAAGCACCTCATTGTTGTCCATCAGATCCATCAATCCCGAATATACACGGACACTTCCGTCAGCGCACGCAAAGGCATTCACGTCTTTGGTCATATATACCTTAAAATTCAGCGGCGTGCCGTCCACCTGCGTTATTCCGGACACTATTGTGTCAAGACGCATTTTGTACTTCGACCCTTCCGGAGCCACCTGACTCTGGGCATCAAGGTTCTGCACATACTGACGCACATATTCCTGCACCTGTGAATCCGATATTGTCAAGGCCTGTAACCCTTTTGCTCCGGCCTGTATGAGCCGGCCCCAGTTCTGGGCCTCAGCCGGCTGCTGCAGCCCTGCCATACTGATGAAGGCAGCCGCTATTAACGCATATATTTTCTTCATATTCGTTATGATTCGTTAATATTATAATTGTTGGATCCGCAGATTTGTTTAAAGTTTAAATACACTTATTTATCCACCATAATGCGCAGTACCTTATGATCCGTTTCCTCCATTGCCTCCCGTCCGATGCTTGTCAGATTGTGTATGGTCTTGTCAATGTCCTCGTCGATAATGCCTTCGGCGCTTGTAACACACTGGTCGTTCATGGCAAGCATCGCCGACATCAAGGCTGTGTACACTCCCGAAGAAATCTTCATTGCGCAACTCGGTTTAGCGCCGTCGCAAATCATACCCGTCAGGTTGGCCACCATATTCTTGATCGAGGCGCATATTCGGGCATAATTGCCGCCCATAAGGTAAGTAAGGCCGGAGGACGCTCCTGTAGACGCCACCACGCATCCGCATAACGCCGAAAGACGTCCAAGACTTTGCTTGATATATATGCTTGTGAGGCTGCTCAAAGTCAACGCCCGGACGGTATGCTCATGGTCGGCTTCTGTTTCCATGGCATAACTCAGCACCGGCAACGTGGCGGTGATACCCTGGTTGCCGCTTCCAGAATTTGACATCACGGATACCGTGGCACCCCCCATTCGGGCGTCACAGGCCGAGGACGTCAACGATATCATATGCGTCAACGGTGTGTCTCCGAACAGCTTACGTCCCTTGGTGCTGAGAATATGACCCAGACAATGTCCGTAATCCCGTGAGTCCCCCTCCTTCGCGGCCTTAAGATTCAGTTCTCCGGCCTCGGTGATGAATTCTATTTCCTCAAGAGGCGTTGTCATCGCGAAATCATAGACCGTCCTGTAATCCAGGCTTACGCTGTCCTCTCCATGCTCATCTTTCTGCACTCCGCTATCCAACATTACATCATCGTCCATTCTAAGGTAGACGAAATTGGTATGGCTTGAGGATATAGTCGCCGCCGCTTCATGACCTTTTCCCTTGACTACTGCTTCTATATACAGATTGGAGGGTGCCTCCGGTTTATGATATATTTTTATACGGTTCTCCCCCACGAACTTTTTCCCGGCCTCAAGAGCTTCATCGTTCACATCATGCAGCACCTCAAGACCATACGACGATTTACCGCAAATAGCACCCAACGCCACAGCTATCGGAAGTCCGATCATGCCCGTGCCCGGAATCCCCACACCCATGGCATTCTTGATTATATTTCCGCTGAGATGCAACTCAATGCTGTCCGGAACACATCCCAACAGCTCAGTGGCACGAGCCACGCACAACGACACCGCAGCCGGTTCGGTACACCCCATTGCCGGAACAACCTCCCGACGTATCAGTTCAAGAATCTCTTTTTTATTTTCCGCTGTCATGATGTAAGAATGTTTTAAATTAAGATTAATCCAAAGGGAGGCGTCCCTTCTGGCTTTGCTCTATTTTCTTGTTACGCCAACATTTACGGCATACCGCTATATAGCGGTCGTTGCCTCCGATCTCCACGACCTCCCCCTCCGTTATAATTTCGCCGGCACTGTTGACACGGGCGTTCACTATGGTTTTACGTCCGCATGTACATGTGGATTTTATCTCGTCGATACTGTCCGCTATTTCCAGAAGCCGCCGAGAACCTTCGAAAAGATTGGTCCGGAAGTCCGTGCGCAATCCATAACAGATCACATTGATACCGAAATCATCCACCACCTGGGCAAGCTGGTCCACCTGCTCCGGAGCCAGAAACTGCGCTTCGTCCACAAGAATCCATTGAGGTCCCTCCCCCTTGCGCAGCAATTCATGAATCTCATTGTAGAGATTAGTGTCATGGTAGATCCACTGACACTCCCTCTCGATTCCGATTCTGCTTCGGATCACATTCTTCTTGTCGCGTGTATCGACCACGGGTTTGAAGCATTTGTACGCCATGTCGCGCTCTTCGAAATTATACGCCGTAGTCAACAACATGGCGGTCTTGGCCGATCCCATCGTCCCGTATCTGAAATAAAGCTTCCCTATATTGCCCATTATTTCGTTGTCATGTGTGCATGACTTTTTGTCGATTAATACCAATTTGCCTTCGCAAACTCTTTGATTTACAAAATTACTATAATTTCCCACAATACCAAAATCAAAAAATTCATTGATTTCAGGTCTGAAAAACGCACTAAATTAGCTTTTTATGAACATTATCAGCTATTCTGTTGTTGTTAAGACATATAACTGACAATCATTACTAACACGCAGTCATTATGAATTCGCCCCAGATTATATCGATAAATCCCGGCAGAAAAACTGTCGGCGAGCGACTGCAGGAAGCCCGTCAATACGAGCCGATGGTTCAGTCAATAGTCACGAGCATGGCGCGAAAGCCCAAATGCACCTCAATTCTAAATGCATTGACAGGAATCTCATCCAAAAATATGGCGGGGACATCACGCCGCCTGTTGCTGTTAAGATTCGTCACGTCATTGATTCTTGGCGCGGCCGCTTATTACACATGGCATTCCGGCACCGACGCTCCTATCTTCATTCCACTGATAGCATTGGCTACTTCTCTTCTGTTGGGATTCGCCACAAGGATAGTGTCCATAGGAATTATTCTGACATGCGGATATTTTGCCGTAATCGGCTTGGAGGATCCGTTCGTTTGCGTGGTGCTGGCATTCGCCGCCATGGTGTTCGCAATCCTTGGCCCGGGCATATTCAGTGTGGACCAATGCATACGCAAGGCAATATTCCATATGCGCAAACGTAATAAAAATAGAGATTGCAAGAATCCCGAAAAACTCAGATTCGACTACAAATGCTATAATCGTATATAATAGTATATGAAAGTTCTGCTTATAAACGGCTCTCCTCATCCAAAAGGGAATACTGCTGTGGCGCTGGATCATGTGGCCCGACGTCTTAACGGACACGGTATCGAAACGGAAACAATATGGATCGGAAACACTCCCGTACGCGGATGCATAGCCTGCTATGGATGTTACAAGACCGGCCGTTGCATATTCAGCGACGAGCTCTATGACAAGGCCCGGGCGGCGGTTGAGACTTGCGACGGCCTTATTATGGGCAGTCCCACATATTACGCCGGTCCCAACGGATCTCTTTGCGCGTTGCTGGACCGACTGTTCTATTCCTCAAGCCGCTTTTTGGCCGGCAAACCGGGAGCCGCAGTCGCCATAGCCCGTCGCGGCGGAGCCTCGACCACATTCGAACGTCTGAACAAATATTTCGAGATCTGCAACATGCCCGTCGTGCCGAGCAACTATTGGAACATAGTTTACGGTCGCGAGCAAGGCGAGGCTGCTCTCGACAAGGAGGGAATGCAGACAATGGAAGTCCTTGCAGACAATATGGCGTGGATGCTAAAGGCTTTCCAGGCTGTCCCGCATCCGGAATATCCCGCGAAAATAGCCTACAACTTCATACGTCCGGAAGAAGAGAAATAAACCATACCGGATTTATCAAAGAACTCCATCCACAGTACGTGAATGGAGTTCTTTTATTTTGCCTTCTTCTGTTTTTCAGCTTTTTTCTCCTCCCTCTTCTTGAATTCTTTCATGAACTTGGGATAAGACTTACAATAATCTGATATCGGGCACCCATAGCAGTCCGGAGTGCGGCTCTTGCATACATAACGACCGTGGAGAATCAGCCAGTGATGCGCTTTGGGCAAAAGCTCGCCGGGAATATTCTTACATAAGGTCTTCTCCGTGGAGAGCGGTGTCTTGGAATTATTTGTCAGTCCTATACGGTTGCTGACGCGGAACACATGCGTGTCCACCGGCATCGCGGCCTTGTCCCACAGCACCGCAAGCATCACGTTCGCGGTCTTACGTCCCACACCGGGAAGTTTCATCAGATCGTCTATGTCCTTGGGCATCTCTCCTCCGAATTCTTCCTCCAATTGCCTGGCCGCCTTGACGAGCGCCCGGCTCTTTGCATTCGGATAAGTCACGGAACTTATATATGGATATACTTCCTCGGGTGTCGCCTCCGCCAGCTCCTTGCTCGTGGGGAAACGCTTGAACAACTCCGGAGTGACCATATTGATCCTTTTGTCGGTGCATTGCGCCGACAGAATCACCGCCAGCAACAGGTGAAACGGAGTGTCGTAATTCAACTCGGTCTTAGGTTCAGGTATGGTCGCGGCAAAAGTTCCCAGAACCTTATCGTACCGTTCTTTGACTGTCATTGCAATCAGTGGGCTGATTCAAATTCCTTCAGGAAGCGAACGTCGTTCTCGGAGAAGAGTCGAAGATCCTTAACCTTGTATTTGAGGTTGGCTATACGCTCCACGCCCATTCCGAAAGCATAACCGCTGTAGACTCCAGGATCGATGCCGCAATTTTTCAGAACATTCGGATCCACCATGCCGCAGCCCAGGATCTCAACCCAACCTGTACCCTTGCAAAGGGCACAACCTTTGCCGCCGCAGATGTGGCAGCTGATGTCCATCTCGGCGCTCGGCTCGGTGAAGGGGAAATAGCTCGGACGCAGACGGATCTTCGTGTCCGGGCCGAACATACGGCGTGCGAAACCAAGAAGCACCTGCTCGAGATCGGCCATGGAGACGTTCTTGTCGATGTAAAGTCCCTCCACCTGATGGAAGAAACAGTGGGCGCGCGCCGAAATGGCCTCGTTACGGTACACTCGTCCGGGACAAACTATGCGGATAGGGGGTTGTGTATGCTCCATGGTGCGCGTCTGCACGGACGAGGTATGCGTACGCAACAGCACGTCGGCCTTTTCGCGGTCGATGAAGAAAGTGTCCTGCATGTCGCGCGCCGGATGGTCGGGAGGGAAATTAAGGCTCTCGAAAACATGCCAGTCGTCCTCGATTTCCGGACCTTCGGCCACAGTGAAGCCCATTGATCCGAAAATGGAAATTATCTCGTTACGGACCAATGACAACGGATGGCGTGTGCCGCATGACACCGGAGCCGCGGATCGGGTCAGGTCCAGATCGGCGTCAAGCTCGCTGTCGCTGCTTTCAAAGCTTTCCTTCAGCTCGTTGATCCTGTCCTGAGCAAATGTCTTCAGCTCATTGATTTTCTGTCCTACCTCGCGCTTCATCTCCGCGGGCACATTCCGGAAATCGGCCATCAGAGCGGGTATCAGACCCTTCTTGCTCAAATATTTTATCCGGAGTTCCTCTACCTTCTCTTTTGTATCGGCTTTTACACCTTCCAGTTCCGCGCGAAGCGCCGCTATCTTATCCAACATAGTCTTTTCGATTTTCTATCTGCAAAATTACTAATTTTTTCGCAAATATACGCAACTACCTACCATTATCAATGTTTTAATTAGAAACGACAGTGTAAGCC
>USIY01000048.1 GCA_900554845.1 uncultured Bacteroidales bacterium
TCTCAGTTGCTTGGCCAGACCTTCAAGACGGGACTCCAGAATGTCCAGATCTGATAACAGATTCTCGTCCATTTCTCCCAATTTTTTACAAAATTACGAAATTTTCTCGAATATCAAAAGAGAACCGCTCTAAATTCGCCCAAAGCTTTCCCTTATTTTTATTTTCTCAATACCATTGGATGCCGTTGCTGGACTGCGACCGTTTGTCGTACTTCAGGTCCTTGAGCAAGGATGATTTCACGGCGATGTGGAAATTATAGGATTTGTATGGTCCCACGGGCACAAAGCTGGCCGACATGGTGAAACAGTGGATGTCGCGGCTGATGGAGCAGTTCATGTAGGCTATCTTATGCTGTTCAAAATTGTAGCTGGCCGAGAACGAGAAATTCCAGTTCGGTGTGGGGCGCACGGAGCCGTTGATCGACAGGTTCTGCATCCACCGGCCTTTGTAATCAAGCTTTTTGTAATCGTAGTCGCCGTAGCCGTAGCTGACAGAATAGTTCAGCGACAGACTCCACGGGAATTCCCATTTGGCGTAGCCGTCGGAATCGCTTTGTGTCATACGGTCTTTCGCCCGGTTCCTTTCGTTGCGCGACATGCCGCCGTCGACAAAACTGTCTTCTTCGGTAAGATCGTCGTCCTCTTCCTCATCGTCCGGCTTGCGGCCGTTCTCGTTGTTCTTTTTGCGCTTGAAGGTGTCGTTGTTGAAGGTGTAGGAGAAACTTGTGGAGAACGACGAGAGCTTCAGCAGCCCCTGGCCGCATTGCCAGCGGAATTTGTCGACCTGGTGCACGGTTCCGTTGGCATCGGGCCGGTAGACGTACGGATCCCAGGTGGTGTTGAAGTTCAGGTTGAAGTTCTTGATGAGACGCATTGTTACGCTCGCCTGCAACGGGCTGAGCTTCAAAGAATCGGCCGCGAAGTTATAGCTCTGCGACAGGCTCAGGTTCTCAATCAGCGATATTTTCTTGTAGCCGGTGGAATCCTGGTCGGACTTCACCTTCATCTCCAGGTTGTTGGCCAGCGACCATGATATGGCGCTGCTCATGCCCCTCCCCGGGACTCCGAAGATGCCGTGGCTGAAGTATGAATAGTCGCGGCGTGTCTGGTTGCCCGCCTGGTCGGTCATGTAATAGTAGTTGTAGTATCCCCACATAGGCGATCCGAAGTCCGGCGTGTAGTTGAAGCCGATCGAGGGGGTAAGGACGTGGCGTACCATCTGGATCTTGTCGCCCAGGAACTTCGCGGGTTCCCAGAAGCCGTAGAGCTTGGTGTCCATGCTTACTCCGACGTTGAAATCGAACACATTGTAGAACCCGTAGGTGGTGTCCTGGATTTCCATCGAGGCCTGGGAGTCCCATTGACGCCGGATCTTGCTTGTGTACATACGGTCGTTCAGCGATATGTTGGGGGAAATGTGGACATACTTCAGCAGGTCGAACGTCGCCGAGATCGGTATGTAATGCTTCATTCCGTTGCGCCAGTCCTTTATCAGGCTCTTTTTGAGGAACTGGTCCTGTTGCGAGGTCAGCGAGTTCTGGAACTGGCCGGAGTAAGACATCTTTATTTTCTCGTACCATTTTTCACCGCCGGCCGACTTCTTGCGCTTGAAGGGGGCAAGCTGCGACATAGTGACAGTAAGGTTTGGGAACGATACCGCCAGTGTGGAGTCCTGGCTTCGTTGCGTGATGTTGGCAGTGGCCGACAGGCTCCATTTGGTACCGGGGAAACGATAGGTCATGTTGACCGACGACGACTTGGTGTTCTCGGTGAAGGAGCTGTTGTAGTATGAATTGAGGTCATTGCGGGAATAACCTGAGGTAGCGAAGTTTACCGATGCGGAGAACGACAGGTTGGGATTTGCCTTTGCGTCCTGGCTATGGCTCCAGATCACCTGGAAGTTATGCATTTTCTGGTAGTCCGCCGTCCCTTTGTCACCGGTGACGGTCTGCAGGAACGAGATGTTGAACGTACCGCGGAATTTATAGCGTTTCACATAACTGGAGTATGCCGAGAGCCCCCATGATCCTTTGGTGTAGATCTCCCCCCGGAGCGCAAGGTCGATATTGTCGTTGATGGCGAAATAGTATCCGCCGTCGCGAAGATAGAAACCACGGTTGTAATCGTCGCCGAATGAGGGGAAAAGAACGCCTGAGGAGTATTTCTCGCTGAAGGGAAAATATCCGAAGGGGAGGGCCAGCGGCAACGGCACGCCCATCAGCACCATATATCCCGGGCCGGTGACCACATCTTTCTTCGGGCGAACTTTCGCCTTGGTGAGTTGGAAATAGAAGTGAGGGTTGTCGTGGTCGTCGCAAGTGGTGTATTTTCCGTTCTCCACAAAGAAGCTGCCGTCGTCCATTCGCTTGGCCTGACCGCCTGTAAGGAATCCGTCCTGCTGTTCGGTGATGATGCCGGTTATGTATCCTCTTTCGGTCTTGAAGTTATAGCTCATGGTCTTGGACTCGTACTCGCCGCTCTTGTCTTTGAACACAGGGGAGCCGTTCACCACTCCAAGGGAGTCGATCACGCCGTTGGCGTAGACCGTGCTGGAATCCAGGTTCATGCGGATTTGGGCTGAATTGAGTTTCAGATCCTCGTAATCCACCGAACTTTCGCCAAAGAGATGAGCCGAGTTCCCTTTGCTTATCACCATGGAGTCCTTGGCGGAAAAATTCACTGGAGCTTTGATGTCATTGGCATCGCGGTTGATTTTCGTGAATCGTGTGCGTGTCGTGTCGATCCGCACCGACGTCGTGTCCGCCAAGGCTGCCGAATCGCCGGAAATGCCGCTTGCCGGCGGCAACGAGTCATAAGGAATTCCTGCGGCTATACTGTCGGGAGTCGCCGGCATGTGTTCCGGCAACTCCCGGCCTGCCTGCCGCGAATATCCGATGCCGGCTACCGCGCCCGCAAGTATGTAAAGCAAGATTTTCCTCACTTCCGTTCAGGGTAGTTCAAGATGCAAAGTTAACCATATTCGCCGATATGACAAAATAAACTTTTCCAGGGCTGGCGCATGAAATTTATATAAGATTAAGTTAAATCAAGAGGCTTAAATGTGAAAGTATGCTTGATTTCTTGACTATTCCGTTGAAAAAGGCTAAATTAGCCTCATGCAAATGGAGATATTCTGTAAGGAAAAAGACCCGCGGGTACTCGGGAAAGGCAAGCACGAGCTGGAGGACGTCCTCCGCATGGCTCTCATAGGAGTATTGTGTTCATGCGATGATTACGACGAGATCTCGGATCTGATAGAGGACAAGGAGGATGAATTCAAGAGAATGGGCTTCCTTAAGTTATCCAACGGCGATCTGTCTGGCGATACGGTCAGGCGGGTCGTGGAGTCGGTCAGTCCCGATGAGATGCGTGCCAGTCTGTCAATCAGCCGGGAACACATCGTCTCGTCGCTCAAGTGATGCCACGTCATCATCGACGGGAAGAAACACCGTGGCGAAAATCCTGCCAGCAGGGGATGCAACGGCCTCTATATACTGAACGCCATGGTCTCGGAGTACGAGATCTGCGTCTCCGAGAAGCGGGTCGAAGACAAGACCAATGAACTGACCGTGCTGCCGTCCGTCATAGCGTCGCTGTGCATCGTGGGAGCCCTCGTGTCGGTCGACGCTATGGGTCCGCACCGGAATATCGCACGGCAGATCGTGATGCAGGACGGCCACTATCTTATGGCCCTCAAGGACAACCAGACTGTTCTCAAAGGCCTTGTCGAGACCATATTCTCCTCCGCGTCTCCGCTTTCCACACACATGACCGAGGAGAAAGGCCATGGACGCGAGGAAAAGCGAAGGTGCGTCTTCACGTCTTTGCGTCTTCGCGTTTATTTCTACTCATCTTCCTTTCATCGGCACTCTGCATGAGTCTAATATTTGAGAGATATCCGTAAATGCCGAGTCGAGAAAACAATGGCCGACATGCTGCAATACCGGTCATTATCCAAATGGTCACAAACCGAATTGAGTATCAGAATGCTTAATATTTCAGAATAATTGCTTATTTCACCATGAACTTCTTGCCGTTGCGGATATATATGCCGGGAACAAGCCGATCTGGCCTAATCCTGCGTCCCGCCAGGTCATAGACCGGTGCGTCGATATCCTCCATATCCTCCCGGAACACTTCGTCCACTCCGCTCACGTCTATCAAAAGCGTAGGTGCGCTCTCAACCTCCAATCCATCCTCGTATTTGTAAACCAGTTTAGCACACACATTATTGTAAGGTTTCTTAAAAATAGACTCATCAAATGGGATGTGCGTATAGTACAAATGCCATCCTTCCTTTGGGGATTCGCCACTATATTTCCAATATATGTCAGTTATGGATTTACCATCATAAATGTACGTATACGGTTTTCCATCTATGTATATGCGGAAATACAGCTGATAATAATGCATTGCCGGGCCTTCCTGGCTAAAAATACTTCCAGTCAATATTAGATATTTAGTATGATAGTAAGGGCATTCCTCAAGATAAAATTCCGGTGCCTGGGGAGTCAATGGTCCATCCGGCACGTACATCAGCTGGAAATTCAGGTATATAGGATCTGGCCATAGTGGTACGTCTCCCGTCCAATTCTGATGATCATTAAAATAATCAGAGACCCATACTTTGCAGCTTGGATTATGGATCCATTTCTTTTCGGAGTCATAATCAAAAAATATGTCCTCGTCAAGAGTCTCATAATGATATGTAGAATTCCTGCTGCCCTCTCCCCAACTCTCTGACCAGTATTTACATGGATTGAAATACTTGTCGGCAACAGGAGAATCATAATTAGGACCTCCAGATGTCCTGTCCCACTCATATGCCGATAACTCTGGCGCACGCTTTATGTATATCTTCCCATTATTCACCTTGCCGGCGATCCATGAGTCAATGACAAAGGCTTCTCCGAGGGAACTCATAGGTCTCCCAAAGTCATATAACCTATAATAAACAGAATCTTCCAACACAGCAACATCAAGCGTTCTGCTCAATATGGTTCCATCACTCAGAGTTTTATTATACCAGTCCCATTTCTCAATTGTCGCACCTTCTGGGGATGCACCACAGAGACATCATTGGTATTAGCCCAAGATCCAAATCCAATCGATACTGCAAATATCATGGACAATACTTTTGCGATATTTCTTTTTGAGGTAAATAGAACCATCATCTTATTGCATTTGTTAATAATATCAACGTTTAAATTTTCTTAAAATTGCTAAGAGCATTGAATATGAACAATAATAAACAAAACAATGAATGTCCCTTGAGAGCAACATCTCGTCCTGCATGGCCAAGCAAAGATGAATTACCCATAGTTGCTTTTGCGCCAATACCATATTCATATCAAGAAAGTCTTGACAAGCAAGTACATCCGGAGGCTTTGGAGAATATATATCAATCCGTCTCAGAAAGCGGATGTAATGCAGTTATAATAGGATTGTCGGGAGATGCCACTGAATATCAGATGCCGGCTGCGAAAAGACATAATGTCAAAGTGATATTTCCTGTCAGCGGAACCTGGGGAATTGAAAGCCATTGTTTCGATCTACTACGCAAGTATATTGGCAACAGTGATATAGCTGCATGGTTCTCTTATGATGAGCCTAAACCATATCAATGGGGTGATGCATTCTACAGCCTTTACAAGAAAATCGATATGGGTGATTCCACATACTGGAACCAGCTTACGACAGCTTATGGAATTTCATCAAGTTTAGATCAGACAAGAATCTCTATATTCAACCTAATTGCGGAATCAAATACAGACTGGGCTGGATCTTTCGGCATAGATTATAAAGACAAGAATCTGGCCGAGAAATTAGATGCCGCGCGTCATTACCTCAACAACTTGCAGACGCTCTTCCGTCCTTGGATATGGAGTTATGACTATTATCCCATAAAAGACAAAGTAGAGCATGGGTCAATCGTTATCGGGGGGACGAAGACAGACTATGAGAAATTCTATGGATATCTGGGTCTGTATCAAGATTTCACGAAGAAAATAGGGTCGGAGTTCTGGGCATATGGAATGTGCATGGCTCATGAATTCTATGAAGATAAAACATGGACCAAATTAAAAGATTCATTTCCGACTCCGACAGAAGGGTCTTTACGCTTCGAGGTTTTCTCCGCATTGCTGTATGGTGCCCAGGGAATCGTCTATTATAGATATGGGTTGGGAATATCAGCCGCTGAGGCTGCAGATCCCGATAAAAAGGGGGTCGTCGGCAATACCAAATGTGTACTGGCACCATTGTCTTGCGAAGTAGAGAAAAACAGTGAGAATGCCATTATAAATGTAACTATTCACAAATCCATAATCTGGGAACGCCTCAAGAAAGTCAATGGAGAAATAAAGGCTTTTCAGAAAATATTCCTGAGATGCAATGTGAAAGGGCATAGGCAGTATCCCTATAGTAATGGAGCAACCACAAATATTGAGACTATTAAAAGATATGAGGGAGATATCTCTGATATCGATGAATGTATAGAGATAGCAAAGTGTTATGGATATGGCGTGTTGCTTACCTCATTAACCAACTCCCAATCCAATGGGAAGCTCCGTCATTACGTGGCGATCATGAACCTTGATCCGTTGTCTACTATATGTACGGAAGCAGGAATTCCGACAATACATTGGCCGCAGGTTATGTCTACGGCAACGGACCGCTGGAATGTGACATCGCTGGCACGGGGGTTGACTCCAAAGTTACTTTCCGGAAAAACGAAATCTGGAATGCGATCAGACAGGTCAACACGGAAGTCAATTCATGGAAACTCGTCTTCACCCGCGCGAAGGTTCTGGAATGTTTCATAAAGGGTTCGGCAGTTGCGGGTATTGATGCATTGCCTGACTCGTATGAGTGTCTTGACTCATTGCAGACGGGTGCTAAAGGAGTACTGGTAAGTCATATGGTAAGAATTCCTGACCAGAAGAAAACCCTGGACAGAATACATTACCTTGTAATCGTGAACCTTGACTATGAGAGCAGTCAGGATATATATGTATCATTCAAAAGCGGATATGGAGCGAGTTTCGTGATGCCATCGCAGCCTGGTCCGAACCTGTCCAAAGCCAGTTTGCCTCCGGTAATAATCAGTCCCACTGAGAGGCAGACTCTGGTGGCCGGAGGGATTAAAGTGATTTCATGGTCAGTTAAAAATGATTAACCGTAATATTGCCAAGCAAAAATTACGGTATGCAGACATCGCAAGGGTCGGAATCTACTCTCAGAAAGATTCCGACCCTTGTTATAACCCTTGCGTCGCGATACTTTGTGGTCACTGCATGCCGCCCTCGCCGTTGTAGTCCTGCTCCATCGGTTCGGAATTGTTGGAGTGCTTGTCGCGCTTGGCTTTCATGTTTCCGAAGCTGTATTTGACAGTCAGACGCAGAGTGCGTCCCGCGCGCCACCGTTCGCTGTACTCCGAATAATCGTTGCCATTGACGGTGTTTTTCCATTTGCGCGAGTTGAAGATGTCTCGGCAGTTAAGCGAAAAACTCCAGTTGCCCAGTACTTTGCGTAGTCCGGCGTCCACGGACCATCCACCCTGATGGGATCCGGTGGCGGTTTTGTGTTCCGAACTGTATCGCCCGGTGGCCTGCAGACTCAAGTCCCATGGGAGCTTGACATTGGCCATTATACGGGCGTCCCACGCGAAGGAATTCTGTTTCTTGCCGCTCATTGTGACTTCCTGTCCCGACGGAGCCGTAAGAGTGTAATCCCATGCGCTGATGTGGCTGTTGTAGAGGTTTACTGTTGTGGTAAGGTCCAGCCAGCCCTTGAACAACTGGTTTTTGCCTACCAGCTCCACGCCGCTGTTGATCTGGCTCGACACGTTGGCCCATGTGGAGTACATCACGTCCCCGTCTTGATATGACACATGGTTGAGGATGTCGGACGACTGACGCATGTAGGCCGACACTGAGATCATGTGATATGTCCAGGATTTCAGGTAATTCAGCTCGAAACTGTTGGAATACTGCGGATTGAGCTCCGGATTACCGTAGCTTATGCTTGTGGGGTCGGAGATGTTGCGGAAACTGTTGAGCTGTCCTCCCCAGGGACGCCGTATGCGGCGAGTGTAGTTGATTTGAAGTTCATTGTCATGCGGAAGCGCCAGTGACATGTAGACGGAAGGGAAAAGACTGAACTTATTGCGCTTGAATGTGGGCACATCCTCTCTTGACTCTCCGTAAGCCAGACTTTGCGAACGTATCTGCCATGCTTCCCCACG
Source organism: uncultured Bacteroidales bacterium (assembly GCA_900554845.1). Lineage (GTDB taxonomy): Bacteria > Bacteroidota > Bacteroidia > Bacteroidales > Muribaculaceae > Lepagella. The sequence continues at coordinate 8,246 of USIY01000048.1, forward strand.
CAGGCCGGCGGAGTAACTGAAAATTCCGGCTTTTCCGCCAAGTGTGAAATATAGGGCCGACACATTGTTTGTGTAAATGAATCGGTTGTAAAGCGCCTGGTCAAGAACTGCGTCTTGTGATGTGGTGCCTCGGAAAGTGGTGTTGGGAGTGTTTTCGTGATTGTAATTCCCGTTGAATCCGGCTTCGATTTTTAAGTATTGGCTCAGAACGTTGGTATAATCAAGTTTGGCTTCCCACGAATTGTTGTTGATGGGCATTTCCTGACTCCTGTAGCTGGAGACAGGATCCGTCAGGTCGGGCCATGTTTCTGTTTCGCTGTAGTCGTTGAAGCTCGGACCGCCCCAATAATTGTAACTCACAACGGCGTCCAGAGAATGGTTGTCGTTCCATTTGTGAGTGTATCCCAGCTCGGCGTGGGCTCCGCGGTTGTCCCCCCGGTTATGGCTGAGCTGTTCGTCGAGTGTCCATTGGTTAGGCATATTGGATTCATAAAGCGATGTGCTTTTGCCCCAGCGGTGGCCGAACATTCCGAATGCGTTGACGTAAAAATCATCGTTGTCGGTCATATGGTAGGTGGCTCCGAGTCTGACGAACAGGTTGTTGCCGTGGTTTCTGCTGCTGCCGGAGGAATGGACGAACGTGCCGTCAAGAAAATCACGTTCCATCAGAGAGCCCCCTTTGTTGTGGCGCATGCGGAAGCCGACGCTGGCGAAGGTGTCCCATTTCCCTTTGTTGAGATTGATGTTGGCCGACACGTTGCCGCCGCCTCTTGTGTTGGCGCTCAGTTCCGCGCTTCCGAAATATCCGGCGCGACGGTCTTTCTTCAGGATTATGTTGATGATGCCCGACGTACCCTCCGGGTTATATTTTGCCGACGGATTTGTGATGACCTCGATGCGGTCGATGCTTTCCGCAGGAATCTGTTCAAGAATCTGCGCACGGTTGTCGGCGGTAAGTCCGGAATCTTTACCGTTGATCCATATTGTCACCGAGGTGTCTCCCCGCAGCGACACCTCTCCGTCCTGGTCTACCTCCACGCTCGGGATGGATTCCAGAAGTTCGCTGGCGCTCGACCCCGCCGACGCTATGTTGCTGTCCACCTGGAACACCTTTTTGTCCAGTTCGAAACGCATCTGGCTGCGGATTCCTTCCACAACCACTTCCTTCAGAAGTTTAGCGTCGTCCGTCAGGTTGACATTGCCTACGTTTACGTCGTGTCCCGACACGGTCACCGGCCTTTCCTGGTTGACCGATCCCACATTGGTGATTTTGATTACATGCTTCCCGTCCGGCACGTTCTTAAGGACGAACGCGCCGTTGTCGTCGGTAACTGTATTGACCTGTAGCGGTTTGTTGGTTTTGGCGTCCCATAGCTGGACGGTAACAAAATCCATAGGTTCGCCTGACTCTGTGTTATATACATTTCCGCTGATATTGCCTTTGGCGTATCCCACGCCGTTAATCGCCATCACGGCCGCTCCGGCAACGATGGCACCTCTTTTAATAAAATCCATACTATTACGACCCGCCGGAACTGAATTAGATTAATTTATATGAACATAAAAATATGTTAAATTCGTTTATTGGATAAGCACTGCGGCTTGTGGTAGGGTGTAGATGTATTTATTATAGAGTATAATTGTATTTTTATGTTGGATATAGACGCGATATATGGATTATGGTATGAGGAGGGGAGTGCGCTGAGAGTATTGCTCAGGACTCATTCGGAACTGGTGGCCCAGAAAGCGCTGGAATGCGCCGACAGGCATTGTCTGGATGTGGACAGGGAATTTCTGGAGGAGGCGGCGCTGCTTCATGACATAGGCATAGTCAAGACGGATGCCCCCGGGATTCTGTGTTATGGCACGGAGCCTTATATCCGGCATGGAGTGATAGGCCGAGAGATGCTGGACGGCCTCGGATTGCACCGTCATGCTTTGGTGTGCGAGCGGCACACGGGATCAGGGCTCACCGTAACGGACATTCAGGAACAGCATCTTCCCTTGCCGTTGCGCGACATGACTCCCCGGTCGCTTGAGGAGGAGCTGATATGTTACGCCGACAAGTTCTATAGTAAGTCGGGTGATTTTTACCGGGAGAAACCTTTGGCGCGTGTTCTGAAGTCGCTTGAAAAACATGGCCCTGAAACGGTTGCCCGCTTCAAGGCCATGCATGAAAAGTTCGGATGATTCAAACTGTGGATCAATCCTCGCAGAGGATTTCCGTCCAGCCGTGCTTGTCTTCTATCTCGCCGTACTGGATGCCGCGGATCGTATCGTAAAGTTTCTTGGTCACGGGACCGGCTTCGGTCGCGTTGTACAGGAATTTCTTACCGGTGTCGAGGTCGTCGATTTCGCAGATGGGGGAGCATACCGCGGCAGTTCCGCAGGCACCGACTTCGTCGAAAGTCTCCAGTTCGTCATAGGCTATGTGGCGCTCCTCCACTTCCATACCCATGTCGCGTGCCAGCTGGCGCAGGCTCTTGTTGGTGATTGAGGGAAGGATGGTCTCCGACGCCGGAGTGATGTACTTGTTGCCGCGGATGGCGTAGAAATTTGCCGCGCCGCATTCGTCAAGATATTTCTTCTCTTTGGGGTCGAGGTAAAGCATTACGCTGTATCCTAAGTCGTGGGCTTTGCATCCGGCCACGAGGGAAGCGGCATAGTTTCCGCCGATCTTGATGGAGCCGGTGCCTTTCGGTGCCACGCGGTCGTAATCGCGGCTCAGGCACACTTTGGTAGGCTTGAATCCGGCCTTGAAATATGGTCCTACGGGAGTCACAAGCATGACCACCATGTATTCTGAGGCGGGACTTACTCCGATTTTCGGACTGATGCCTATCTCAAGGGGACGGATATAGAGGCTCGCTCCCGATCCGTAAGGAGGTATGATGTTCTGGTTCAGTTTCACAACGGTGCGTACCATTTCCTCGAAGAGTTCCACGGGCATGGGTTCCATGGCTATGCCTTCGGCGCTGCGCTGGAAACGTTTGGCGTTTTCATCCATGCGGAATACGCGTACTTTGCCGTCCTTTCCGCGGAAGGCTTTCAGTCCTTCGAACGCTTCCTGACCGTAATGCAGGCAGGAGGCGGCTATGTGCATCGGAATGTACTCGGAGTCGCTCACTTCGATCGGTCCCCATTTACCGTCCTTGAACGTGCAGCGAACATTGTAGTCGGCCTTTACGTATCCGAAAGGTAGTTCCGACCAGTTGATGTCTTTCGTATCCATGGGTATAAATTTAAGTGTTAGTCATTCGCTAAGTTAAGGCGTGGCCCTGTCATACGGCTACTTTGCAGGTCAAAGTGCCGGTCTGCACTATGTACACACCGTGCGTTGGCACCTGAAACTGCTGGATGCCGGGATTGACGGTTTCGGAGCTGATGAGACGTCCAAGAATCGTGAAGATTTTTATCTGCACGGGGTGATTTGTGGAGATCTGGATGATGCCCGGAGCGGATTTTATTTCCAGTTCGTTTTCTCTCACCACCACCTTGGTGTCGTTGCGTTCCGTCTTTACGGGTTCCCAACCACGACCGAAGCCGCCGGCGGCAACGGCCAGCGAAAGCATTGTTATGG
>USIY01000049.1 GCA_900554845.1 uncultured Bacteroidales bacterium
GATTTTGGGTGCGGTGGTGTTGGTTCCGACGTCAATTCCGACATGGCACATTATGCCGAGGAAACAAAGGAATATGAAGGGACGGCCGAGCAACTTCAGGCATTCGGCTATTCCGGTTGCCTTGTCCGGCTTCTCCTCCTCTATGGGAGTTGCGGCCAGAAGAGAGATCGAAAGGAAGCTGATGACGGCGTAGATCACGAACAGCGCTCTCCATCCGAGTCCGAATGTCGGAAACACCGTGGTGGCGCCCCATGCGGCGATGATGGGGGCAAGGAAGGACGCTATCGCCTTCACGAACTGCCCGAAAGTAAGAGTCGATGCCAGCTTGTCTCCGCTGATAAGGTTAGTCACCAATGGATTCAGAGATGTCTGCATGATGGCGTTGCCGATGCCGAGAAGCGAAAAGGAGACGAGCATCACGACATAGCTGTCGCCAAAGGCGGGGATAAAGAGGGATGCGGCCGTGACGGCAAGACTTATAAGCACTGTCTTCTTGCGTCCTATTTTATTCATCAGCATGCCGGTGGGTACAGAGAAAATCAGGAACCAGAAGAAAACGAGCGATGGAAACAGATTGGCCTGGGAATCGGAAAGGCCCAAGTCTTTCTGAACATAGTTGGAAGCGGTTCCCACGAGGTCCACGAATCCCATGACGAAAAAGCACAGCATCACAGGGATTATCTGAAGCATGAACGATTTCCTGTTGGTTACCAGTGTTTGTGTCGTTGCCATATCGTTGTATTATTTTATCGAATAAATTTTTAATTTTTCAATTTTGGCGTTGCCTCCGTTGGAAGCTATCGAGACGGTGGAGTAGGGTTCCGTGGGGAAAACGAGATTGGTCATGACAAACTTTCCGTCGTTGCCGAAAACTTCCATACTTGATTTGTCGATGAAAATCCTCAGGGATACTTTTTTCCCGTTGTCGAAAGTCGGGGCCACCGTCACCGCTGGGAAATCCTGACTGAAATCAACGATCCCGCTCTTGCTCCGGTCGAACGACAGTGTATGGTCCGATGAATCATACATCAGATTTACGAACTCTCCCCCCTTGTTGGCGATCTTTATTCCCACTGCATCAGCTTTCCTGCAGTCCAGGTCAAGCAGGATTTCGCATACGCCGCCATTTGATTGCGGAAGAGCGAACTCACGGGCTTTCTTCCCTATTGACTTGTTGCTGGCCTTAGTCACTTCTTTGTCACGGAGCGCGACAAGTTCCGGTGAAGGGGCCGAAGAGAGATAGATCTGACCGTCCTCGCCCTTGAACAAAGAGGCCTCACGGGGAAGAGTGTTCGCGCTGCGGAACTGCATTGTGGGCACTTCGGCGGCATATTGCCAGTTGCTCATCCAGCCTATCAGGGTGCGCCGGTTGTCGGGAGCGTCGCTCCAGCTCACGGTGGCGTAATGGTCCTTACCGTAGTCCATCCATTTCGTGGGGATATTTCCGTCGGCGTCAGTGTCGGCTTTGAAGGTCTTGCCGTCGAAGTCTCCTACAAAATATTGCGTGGCGCTTCCGCCGAAGGGACCTCCGGGATTGATGTTGCATACCAGCACCCATTTTTCAACGTCCGTGCCATCTACTTTCAGTTTGAACAAATCGGGGCATTCCCATACGCCGTCCTGAGCTCCGATGCCTTTCCCGAAGGAACTTTGAAGAGTCCATTTCTTCAGGTCGGGGGAAGTGAAGATCAGCATCTCATGGTCCAGCGCATGCGCAAGAGCGAGAACCCAGCGCTTGTTGTCGGCGTCCCAGAACATGTTGGGATCGCGTGCTTCGCTTTCCAAGGTGATGACGGGATTGCCGGGATATATTTCGAAAGTGCGCCCGTTGTCCTCGCTGTGGGCAAGACTCTGGATCTGGCTCGCTCCGGCCGAGGTATATAGGGAAACGACTGCATTTTTACCGAATCCGGCGGTATTCTCCGTGTCCACCACCGAGCTTCCGCTGAACACCGCGCCCAGGCCGTTGGCCTCGATTGCAGCCGGATGGTGCTCCCAGTTGACAAGGTCTTTCGAGGAGGAGTGACCCCAGGTCATGTTCTGCCACTTCGATCCGTAGGGGTTCCACTGATAGTAAAGATGCCATACGCCGTCCTTATAGAACATGCCGTTGGGATCGTTCATCCAGCCGTATAAAGGTGTGTGGTGATACGCAGGTCGGTATTTCTCCCTATTGACGGTGTCGAATGTGTCGGCCAGCGTCAGGTTCTTCCAGCAGGCGTCGTCTTTGGCTTCCCGTATGTTCGAACGGTCCTGCGTGGTGATGATGTTAAGCAGCACATCGTGACCTTTATAAGGAGTAAGGTCGAAGGGGACGCTGTAATCCACTTTGCTTTTTGCCAGCCGGACATAGATGGTGCGCTCAGGTTTCCCGTCTACAAGAACCTCTATTCTGGCGTCATCGTTGGACTCCTGGACGGGCAGCATAAGGTATTTGCTATCCCCGGTGACTCTGACGAGAGTGTTGTTGACTCCAAGATGGTTCACTTCCACTCCCTCGGACACTGCCGCATAGGAGGCCGTCGCGATGGCTCCGAGCATCATTAAGGAAGCGATCCCTTTATTTATTCTGATCATTGGTTTTATGTTTTTAGTCTGGTTAAGTATTCAATCTATCTTTGAGATTTTGTACGGTCGCGTTCTTTATCTTTCGACATTGCAAAACTACAACAAACCATAAAGATCGTGTATAAAAAATCGTGCAATGTGTATAAAATTTGTTGTATCGCCCGATTTTTAACATCTTATGCACTCTTTTTCATAGGATTATCATTAACTTTGCAGAGAAGTTGTTTAAACAACTTCGAACCTTAAAAATCCAAGGATAATATAATGAACAAGATTTTATCATACAGTCTCATGCTTGCTGTTTTGCTGATCCTCGCAGGTTGCACGGACAGTAAAGTCTATAAGATAGGTGTGTCTCAATGCAGTCAGGATGACTGGCGCATGAAAATGAACGATGAGATAAACCGTGAGATCATGTTCCATGAGGATGCTGTTGTCGAGATCCGTTCTGCCGACGACAGCAACGCGAAACAGATAGAGGACATCAAATATTTCGTAAAGAATGGATTTGACATAATCATTGTTTCTCCGAATGAGGCGGCCGCCCTGACTCCTATTATAAAGGAAGTGTATGAGAAAGGCGTTCCGGTGGTGATTTTTGACCGAAACATCAACGGAGATTCATATACCGCCAGAATTGGCGTTGATGACGAGGGTCTTGGCCGTGCGGCCGCTCATTATGGACTCCATATGCTGGGCAAAGGGGCTAAGGCGATAGAGATCTATGGATTGAAAGGCTCCACGCCGGCGGAAGGAAGGCATAACGGATTCATCAAAGAATTCGAGTATAACGGTGGAGAGCTGCTGGCGAGCATACCTGGCAACTGGAACAAGGAAGACGCCATTCCGGTGGTTGATTCCCTTTTAAAAATATATCCTGAAGTAGACTTGATTTACGCGCACAACGACCGCATGGCGATCGGTGCGTCGGAAGTGACCCATAAGCATGGACGCGACAACATCCGGATCATCGGTATCGACGCGGCGCCAAATATCGGAATAAAGGCTGTCGCCGACAGTGTCATTGACGCAACATTCCTGTATCCGACTGAAGGACATCGCCTGATACGTACCGCCTTGGCCATTCTGAAGAATCAACCTTATGACAAGGAGACGATATTGCCTGTGTCCTCCGCCGTGGATTTGTCCAATGCCGACATCCTCCTTTTGCAGAACGAGACACTGAAAGAGGAGACCGGGAAAATGAAATTGCTGAAAGCTCAGATTGACGATTATTGGGCGCGCCATTCGTCGCAGACATCGTTGTTTTATGCCAGCATCGCCATAATAATACTGCTTTTCGGCGTCGGATTCCTCCTGCTGCGTGCATACTGGCAGCGCAGCAAGCACCAGAAAGAGCTGTTGGTCCAGAACAAACTGCTTGAGGAAGAACGCGACAAACAAGCTCAGCTTAACGAACAGTTACAAGCCGCTACACAATCCAAACTGGTGTTTTTCACAAATGTGTCGCACGACTTGCGCACTCCCCTCACCCTTATCGCGGAGCCTGTGGCCCAGCTGGCAGAGGCCGACAACCTTACCTCGCAGCAAATGACCCTCATAAAGATCGCCAACAAAAATGTAAAGATCCTGCAGCGGCTCATAAACCAGATACTCGACTTCAGAAAATATGAGAACGGCAAGTTGAATCTGAGACTGACGGAAATAGATTTCAACCGGGCTGTCCATGACTGGATGGAGTCATTCTATTCCCTTGCACGGAAAAGGGACATCAAGCTGACCCTCGAAACGCCGGACGCGGCCGCTCCAATGCCCGTCGCCGTTGACGCGGAAAAAATTGAGCGTGTGTTTTTTAACTTGATATCCAATGCTTTCAAATACACGCCCGACAATGGAACGATAAAAGTCTCTTACGAATGTAACGATACCTCTCTTACATTCAAGGTAGCCGATACCGGCGAAGGTATAAACGAGAGGGATCTCGGCAATATTTTCGACCGATTCTATCAGGTGGACCGTATCCATCCGAAAGGATCGGGCATCGGTCTGTCGCTGGCGAAAGCCTTTGTTGAGTTGCATGGTGGTACGATCGGCGTGGAAAGCACAGTTAACATAGGTTCCGTCTTTACGGTGACATTGCCCATGCGGCATATAGCCGAAACCACTACTGTGTCCGAGAATGTAATAGGGCATGGGGATGTGGAAGCGGAACTTGACAACATTGAAGGCAATCTGATATTCGCCGCCGATAAGCCAATTGTCCTTGTCATCGACGACAACAAAGACATACAGAAACTGGTGAGTGAATTATTGAACGTCGATTATAACATAATCACCGCATCCAACGGAAAGGAAGGTGTGAGGATGGCGGCCAAATACGTCCCGGATTTGATAATCTGCGATGTGATGATGCCGGTGATGGACGGCCTGGAATGTTGCCGATATATAAAAAACGAAGTTTCCACTTCCCATATTCCGGTGCTGATGCTCACCGCATGCTCTATGGACGAACAGCGCGTGCAGGGTTATGAAAGCGGCGCCGACGGTTATCTTTCAAAGCCTTTCAACAGCGCTGTGCTTAAATCCAGGTGCGCAAGTCTTATCTTGAACCGTAAGCGCATCAAGGATCTTTGGATGTCTCGGCCTGCGACAGTAAAAAAGAAAGAGGGGGAAAAGATATCCTCCGGCAATCTTCCGTCAGGAGATATCGACAACGAATTCTACAACCGTTTCCTTGAAATCTTGAACGAAGGAATGGGCAATCCGGATCTTAATGTCGATATGATAGCATCGAAAATGGGGTTGGAGCGCTCGCAGTTCTACCGTAAGATCAAAGCCCTTACAAACTATGCTCCCGTCGAGCTTATACGGCGCTTGCGACTGCAACGGGGACGCGAGCTTCTGATATCGACTGAGAAAACCATAGCGGAGATCGCCTATGACATCGGATTCTCCACACCGGCTTATTTCACCAAATGTTATCGCGACGCCTATGGAGAAACCCCTTCTCAAGTCAGAAACAAACTGACGAATTGAACTGAAATACCACTATGATAAAACGCATCTCGGCAGGTGTCCTGCCGCAGATGCGTTTTTGTTAATCCATGAATACCAAAAACCGTGCATATGCTATCAAAAATCGTGCGTTGACCGGAATTTGATAGCTTGCACAACATTCTTTATAACCTGAAATATAATCGGATGCTAAATTTGCGTCAGAAATTTTAACAACAACACAATCATATGAAAAGAACAATTCTCAGTGCATTGTTGTCATTCCTGATGGCAATCATGGCGCAGGCGCAGAACATCACTGTGCATGGGACGGTGCTTTCAAAAACAGATGACGAACCGTTGATCGGAGCCACCGTCCTTTGTGAGGCAACCAATGCGGGAGCGGCGACCGACATCGACGGCAATTTTGAAATCTCTGTTCCGGAAGGATCGGTGTTAAAAGTTTCCTATGTGGGTTATCTTTCCACGGAAGTCAAGGCCACACCGGAAATGAAGATTTACCTTGAAGAGAATTCCGAACTTCTCGACGAAGTGGTGGTGGTCGGTTACCAGACCGTCCGTAAAGCGGATGTCACAGGCGCCGTTTCCGTGGTTTCGACCAAATCGTTGGAGACATCGTCCGATACGGATCCCATGCGTGCCCTGCAGGGAAAAGTGCCGGGAATGACAATCACCAGCAACGGATCCCCGAGTGGAGTAGGTTCGGTCCGCATCCGTGGTATCGGTTCTTTCAATGCCTCACAGGATCCTTTGTTCGTAATAGACGGCGTTCCCACCACAGCGACATTGAATTCTCTCAACATGAACGACATCGAGAGCATGCAAGTTCTGAAGGACGCGGCCTCAGCATCAATTTATGGCTCGCGCGCGGCGAACGGTGTGATCATCATCACAACCAAAAAAGGGAAAGCTGCCCAGGTAAATAAAGTCAACGTAAGTTTCTCCGCCAACCTTACGGCACAGTTCTATTCATCGCAGGCAACCATGAAGCTTCTGGATACTCCCGGATATGCCACAGCAATGGCCCAGGCTGCGCTTAACGATGGCATAGACCCTGTGGCTTACGCATCAGGATACGGTCTGAATCTCAACGCTGCCTCCGGATATCCGATCAAAGTTTATGATATAGCCAACAATAGGTACGTGGATTATACAGTCAACGGATATTATGATGACTTCATCAACGCAAAGCGCACGATGAAGATGTCGAACACCGACTGGCTTGATGAAATCTCGCGCACTGGCTTCGCCCAAAGTTATGACGCATCGGTGTCATCGGCCACTGAAAAAGCCAATGTATTCTTTTCCTTAGGTTATAAGAAAAACGACGGTATCCTTAAATATACCAATTTTGAGAATATAGCCGCTCGTATCAACTCCACGTTCAATATAAGCCGAGTGGTGTCGGTAGGTGAGAATTTCACTCTGACGCATACCAAGCAGGTGGATTGCCAGCCGATGGAAAACGCACTAAAGATGCCAAGTATTGTGCCCGTGTTCGAAACGGACGGCACCACTTACGCCGGTCCTGTGGGAAGTATGGCCGACCGTCAGAACCCTCTCCGTGAGCTCGCGTTCAACAAGGACAATGCGCTTAATGTGTGGCGTCTTTTCGGAAATGCCTTCATTGACATAAAACCTGTGGAAGGTCTGGTGTTGCGCAGCAATTTCGGACTCGACTATGACGCGGCATTCATTCACTCCTACAACTATACATTCCACAGCGATATCGTGAACAACGACACCAACTCAACCACAATGTCACAGGCGAACGACTCGAAATGGACCTGGAGCAACACGGCGAATTATAATTTCACTGTGGCCAAAGACCATACGTTCACAGTCCTCGCCGGTATGGAAATATTCCGCCAGAGCCGTATTGATTTCTCCGGGTACAATGAGGATTATGACATTGAGACACCCGACTACATGTACCCCGACGCATCGGTGGGTGTCGAGAAATCCACCGGTAATAAATCGGCTTATTCTTTGGTATCGTTCTTCGGCAAGCTTGATTACAACTGGCGCGATCTATTGCTCGCTTCCTTTACAATCCGTCGTGACGGCTCCTCCAGATTCGGCCGAAACAACAGATACGGCACTTTCCCCGCCGCGACACTCGGTTACCGTATTTCGGAAAACATCAACAAATCCTGGCTGAACGATCTTAAACTGCGTCTTTCCTGGGGTAAGACCGGTAACCAGGCAATATCCAATACAGCCCGTTACGCGCTTTATGTAGCTGATTATGGAAACGATCGTGTGACTTCCACGGCCTATGACTTGATGCTCCAGCAGAGCGGTATTTTTCCTTCGGGTTACATAGCCAGTCAGACTGCCAACGACAACCTGAAATGGGAAACCACCATACAGTATAACGCCGGAATCGACTACAGTCTGTTCAACGACCGTCTATTCGGTACTGTTGACGCCTACATTAAAGATGTGGAAGATATGCTTATCACCCCGGCCTATCTGGGTGCCATGGGCGAGGGCGGCGCTTCCTGGCTCAACGGTCCCTCGCTCCGCAACTGGGGTATGGAATTCCTGATCGGCTGGCGCGATGAATTGAAAAACGGATTCTCGTATAAGGCGACATTGAACTTTGACTTCTTCCGCAACCGTGTGACCTATCTGCCCAACACTACCACCGGTTCTTACGCCCATACTACAAAAGAAAACCTCGTTCAGTCGCGCCAGCCTTACGGCTCGATAGTGGGTTATGTGTTCGACGGTCTTTTCAAGACCCAGGAGGAAGTGCTGACGTCAGGCCAGGACAACGCTCGCCTTGGCGGCATGAAATACGCCGATCTTAACGGTGACGGACGTATCACTCCCGATGATCAGACCTGGATCTTCAATCCGGTTCCCGATCTGTCGTTCGGCCTGAATGTGGAGCTCGGATACAAAAACTTCGACCTGCAGATGTTCTGGCAGGGTGTGCTGGGCCAGGATGTCTACAACAACCAGAAATTCCAGAACGACTTCTGGAGCGTAACCGATGCCGGAAGCAACAAAGGCGAGCGCGTGCTCGACGCGTGGTTGCCCGAGGTCAATTCCTCCTCTACGATTCCTATGCTGACTACCAATAACAAAGGTGACGAAGGACGCACATCCTCTTATTTCGTGGAGAACGGTTCCTACGCAAAACTCCGCACTCTCCAGATCGGCTATAACCTTCCGTCAAAAGTGCTTTCAAAACTTCGGATGAGCAAAGCCCGCGTATATGTGTCCGGACAAAACCTGCTTACAATCAAAAGCAAGAGCCTGACATGCTCGGATCCGGAGAACGCAAACTGGGCATACCCTATTCCGACATCTTTCTCCTTCGGACTCCAACTTGATTTCTAACTGTAAAATGACATATCATGAAGTCTTTAAAAATATATATCGTCATCGCGCTTGCATCAGTGCTTTCCGCCTGTAACAATTTCATTGACGTACCTCCGACAGGCGTAATAGACGGAGAGCTCGCCTACTCACAACCCGACAAGATGGTCAATGCCGCCTACGCATCATTGGGCGACTGCTGGTACACTTATCCATTCAACCTGTGGCCCTACGGCGACCTTGGTTCCGACGACTGCCTGAAGGGGGGCGGCGGAACCACCGACACCGGTTATCATCCAATGGAAATATGGTCAACGCTGACTTCAACTCCAGGTGAGCTTGACGAACTGTGGTATCGCCTCTATTGCAATATATCTCGTTGTAACCGTGCGCTGACGGCTCTGGAACAGCACGGTGTGGAGAAACTCGGAGAAGCTACGGCGGCTCAGCGTGTGGCAGAAGTTCATTTCCTGCGCGGACACAGCTATTTCAAGCTGGTGACTATGTTCCGTCAGGTACCCTGGATCGACAAGGCGGTGTTCGAGCAGAGCACACATGAGCAGGTGAGAAATGATGAGTTTACATATCAGGAGCTAATGGGCAAGGTGATCGAAGAGTTTGAGCAGGCCTATGATGTGCTTCCTATGGAAGTGGAGGATGGCGGCGGACGCGCCAACAAAGTGGCAGCTGCGGCATATCTCGCCAAATGTTATCTGACTCTCGCATGGGGCGACGGTTATGAAGCCACCGACGGCGTAGGTTTCATCAATGAGGATTACATGAAGAAAGTAGTGGAATATACGGATGTTGTCAAGAAATCCCGTTACGGCTATCTCGAGGACTTCGGCGACATATTCCTCCCCGAATATAAAAACAGCAAGGAGTCGGTGTTCGCTGTCCAGACCTCGCAATATACCGAGGACAACACCAGATACGGCCGCGCCAACTGGTCCAATACCCTTAACGGCTGCTGGGGCATGTGGTCCTGCGGATGGGATTTCCACAAACCTTCACAGAATCTTGTGAACGCTTTCAAAACCAAGGACGGACTGCCGATGTTCGATTCATTCAACGACACCAACGACTATCCTGTGAACGGTAATCCGACAGCCCAGAAATGGGATCCGCGTCTGTTCCACACTGTCGGCATGCCCACATTCCCGTACAAGTATGAGAGCGAGTACACAATGACCACTGAAAACTCCCGCACTCCCAACACTTATGGATATTACACATCTCTCAAGGAGGTGCCCCAGCGCAGCGCCGGTGAGACATTCGAAGGCTCATGGCAGGCATTCGCGATGAACGATTATGTGTTCAGATACACCGACGTGATGCTGATGCGTGCCGAAGCCCTGATCGAGCTCGGACAGTTGTCGGAAGCACGCGAAATAATCAATGACATACGCCAAAGAGCCGCCAATTCCATTGACAAGCATATCGCATACGCCAAGGACTTCTGTGAAATCGCGCTTTATCCGGCTTCCTATTTTGCGAATAAGGAAACGGCCCGCGAATGTCTGCGTTGGGAACGTCGCCTTGAAATGGCCATGGAAAGCAGCCGTTATTTTGACTTGCGCCGTTGGGGCATAGCCTCCTCCGTGCTGAATGCATATTTTGAGTCGGAGAAAAACTCCTCTTACGACGGCACAAAGTACGGCCAGTACTATCAGGATGCGCATTACACCGCCGGCAAGAACGAGTTCTATCCCATACCTTACAACCAGCTCTATTATGTTCCCGGCCTCTATGTCCAGAACAAGGGATACAATTAAAGTAAGGTGATCAGATACATTATCATGATATTGTACCATGCACGCCATCCTTATGGGGTCCCGCCATTTTTATGGACAAAAAAATACTTGTCAGGACAAAGTGCTGACTTTGGCGCTCAATTCGATAGAGTGTCTCAAAACCCGTTGAACAGCATATCTCAGATAAAGTCATAATTAAAGGTAGGTGAATGAAGAATGGAGATAAGCCGTGAAATCCGGCTTGTCTCCATGTTTGTATTTTTTGATCTTAATCACCTTATAATTCAGATATTCAGAGCCTGAAGACAGTCATTCGGTAATTTGGCGTTAATTTATTCGGTAATTTGGCGTTAGTTTATTCGGTAATTTGGCAAAAAATGATGTGGTGGTCTCTTCTCAACTACGTATGGTAACGGAGGTGAGTTCTCGATGCACTTTCCTGCCGGAAGTCCCTGCATATCGGCTTGGCAAGTATTTCTGTGTAAAGTCAGATCCATCCGTTGCGGCGTTTTCTCACTGCAAGCGATTCCTCGAGCAGACGTATGAACTCGCGCATTGAGTTCTTGTGATAGGAGTCCCTGAGCAAGTGCACACAGCCGCTCATCTCATTGTCCGGCGAGTCGATCGGCACCGCCACGATTCCCTTTTCATTGTCTATAGTGCTCTCCGCCAACACGGTGACAAGATTGCTCTGCCGGATGATGTTCAGCAAGAGATGCACCTCGTTGAGTTCCAGTCTTATTTTCAGTTTACTGTAGTCTGGAATCATAACGTCGAGTGCGTTGCGTGCCTGCAGTCCGCGCGTAGGGAGCGCAAGCTCGTATGTCTTCAGTTCGTCAATGGTGACTTTTTTCCTGTCGGCGAGGGTATGGAAGTCGCGCACCACGGCGGCGAGCTTGTTGTCAAACAGCACGTGCGACTCTATCTCCGGCAATGGGGTTGATGGACGGTACGCGAGGACGAAGTCAACTTCGCGTGAGGCAAGAATATCCATCAGCTCCGACATCGGACGGTAATAGATATTGAGCTTGATTCTTGGATACGCTTTCATGAAAGTGAGCACTGACTCAGTGAGGATTGGCCCGAACGAGTAAGTCACCCCAATATTGAGGGTACCGACCGCGAGTTTGTTGAGGTCATATATGCGGC